>NZ_JASCAQ010000041.1:0-217592 GCF_029967685.1 Erwinia sp. V90_4
CCTACGCGATCTTCTGCCACTTGTAGGGGTTGACCTTCTTTTTCGGTCAACCCGTCAGCTCAGGAAAATTACTTCTTACGTGCGTACTTAAGGGAATCCAGCGCCACGGCGAAGATGATGATGCCGCCCTTGATAATGTACTGCCAGTAAGGGTTAACGCCGATATAGGTCAGGCCGTAGTTGATCACCGTAAAGATGATAACCCCGGTTACCACGCCCGCTACCGTACCCACACCACCGGCAAACGACACGCCGCCGACCACGCAAGCCGCAATCGCATCCAGCTCATACATAAAGCCGAGGTTGTTGGTAGCAGAACCGATGCGCCCGGCTTCCAGCATGCCGCCGAAGGCGTAGAACACGCCGGACAGCGCGTACACCAGAATCAGGTTGTACGGCACGTTAACGCCAGAGACTTTCGCCGCTTCCGGGTTACCGCCGATAGCGAAGATGTTTTTACCAAAGCGCGTTTTGTTCCACAGGATCCACACCAGGAAGATGGCGATAATCGCGTAGAAGGTTATATAAGAGAGCTTGAAATCTCCAAAGCGCAGGAAGCCCTGAGCAAAGGTTGAAAACTTCTCGTCAAAGCCCGCCACCGGCGAAGCACCCACAAAGTCGTAGTACAGTGAGTTAATACCGTAAACGATAATCATGGTGCCCAGCGTGGTGATAAACGGTGTCACCTTCAGATAGGCAATAATCAGGCCGTTAACCAGACCAATCACCGCGCCAATAGCGCAGACAATCGCAATCACCGCCGCAATCGGCAGAGTTTCCAGGTGCGGGAACACCTTGTTCGCATTGTCCATCGCCTGCAGCAGCGTTGCCGCCACCACCGCCGCAAGGCCAACCTGACGCCCTGCTGACAGGTCCGTGCCCTGAGTAACAATCAGCCCGGCCACACCGAGTGCGATAATCACGCGCACGGAAGACTGAGTCAGAATATTACTCAGATTCATTAAGCTTAAGAATGTTGGATCCTGGATAATAATGATCGCCAGCAATACCAGCAGCACCACATAAATCCCGCCCTCTTTTAAAAAGGTGAGCGCACTTTTCTTATTCACTGCATTCATAGTAACAGCCCTTACATCATTAAAGGTGCAACGATGCCAAACGCAATATTTCGTTTTGCGTAGTCGTTTTTGTTTCGACAATGCCTGCAACCAGGCCATTACTCATTACCAGAATCCTGTCGGTAATCCCTAACAACTCTGGCATTTCAGAAGAGATAATAATAATCCCCTTATCCTTCTTCGCCAGCTCTGAAATCAACTGATAGATTTCAAATTTCGCCCCCACGTCAATACCGCGCGTAGGTTCATCGAGCATCAATATTTCCGGCTGGGTTAATAACCAGCGGCCGATAATGACCTTTTGCTGGTTACCACCGGATAAAGAACCGATGGACGTGTGGTGCCCCGGTGTTTTCACCCGCATGGAGTCAATCACCCACTGGGTATCGCTCTTCATGCGGCTATTATCCAGCAGGCCAATACTGTTTTTATATTTCTTAATATTGGAGATCAGTGAATTAAAACCGATATCCAGGTACGCATAAATCCCGGTTGAGCGGCGCTCTTCGGTCACCAGGGCAAAACCGTGGTTGATGGCTTCATTGGCACTGTGGTTATTGATCGCTTTACCGTGCAGGCGAATAGTACCGCCGGACTTCTCGCGAATACCAAACAGCGTTTCCACGATATCGGTTCGTTTCGCCCCAACCAGGCCCGCAATGCCGAGGATCTCGCCTTTACGCAGGTCAAAGGAGATATCACGGATCGACGGCTGGCGCAGCGATGTCAGGTTGCGCACCTCAAGAATGGTTTCCCCCGGCACGTTGGCTTTATCCGGGAAACGCTGATTGAGCGAGCGCCCAACCATCATTGAGATGATCTTATCCATATCCAGCCCTTCCAGCGACTGAGTGGCAATCCACTGGCCGTCGCGCAGGATGGTGATTTCGTCACACAGCTGGAAAATCTCTTCCATCTTGTGCGAGATATAGATAATGCCGCAGCCGCGGTCTTTCAGCTTACGAATAATCGTGAACAGATGGTTCACTTCTTTTTCGGTCAGCGATGACGTTGGCTCATCCATAATGACAATTTTGGCATTATAGGAGAACGCTTTCGCGATTTCGATCATCTGCATCTGGGATACAGAGAGATTGATCACCTTGTCGCGCGGATCGATATCAATATCCAGCTCGTCGAAAATGGCTTTGGTATCGCGATACATTTTATCCTGATCGACGAAGAAGCCTTTTCTCGGATAACGCCCGAGCCACATATTGTCCATAACGGTACGTTGCAGAACGAGGTTTAATTCCTGATGCACCATTGAAACGCCATTTTCCAGCGCTTCTTTAGAGCTTTTGTAATTAACTTCCTCACCCTGAAAAAGAATGCTCCCCGTATCTTTACTGTAAATGCCAAACAGGCATTTTAATAGCGTCGATTTCCCCGCGCCATTCTCCCCCATCAAGGCGTGAATAGAGTGTGGACGGACTTTTAAATTTACATTATCGAGCGCTTTAACACCGGGGAATGACTTACTGACATCAGTCATTTCCAGCAAATATTCGCGCTGTGTTTGCACGTTATCACTGCCCATATGTCTACCTGGATGAGTGGTGTAGAGTCAGGTCACCCTGACTCAACGCCTGAATACGGGCGCCGCAGCGCCCGCATCAGGTGATACTTATTTGACGAACTGAGACAGATTCTCTTTATCGACTGGAACATAGGCAACGCGAACCACTTTGCCGTCCAGCTTATAGTTGGTGCCTTCGGTAGCAGGTTTACCCGCTGCCAGGTTTTTCGCCATATCGAAGGTGGCTTTAGCCTGGTTTTCAGCATCATTCAGTACAGTACCGGCCATCGCACCGGATTTCACCATCGCCAGTGCTTCTGGCAGCGCATCTACACCGAACACCGGTACAGAAGATTTGTTGTGGGCTTTCAGGGCTTCTACCGCACCCATCGCCATTGCATCGTTGTTAGCGATAACCACTTCGATTTTGTTACCGTTCGGGCCGGACAGCCAGGCGTCCATTTTGTCTTTCGCCTGAGCGGTATCCCACATCGCGGTATCCATATGCAGCTGCTGAGTTTTCAGGCCATCTTTATTCAGCGTCTCGATCACATACTTGGTACGCGCTTCAGCATCCGGGTGGCCCGGCTCGCCTTTCAGCAGCACGAACTGGATCTGACCATCTTTGTTCAGGTCCCATGCCGCGTTCGCTTTCCACTGCTTCTCGATCAGTTCGCCCTGCTTCACGCCAGACTCTTTGGAGTCAGTCCCGACGTAATAGGCTTTGTCATAGCTGGCCAGTGCTTTTGCCGATGGCTCTTTGTTGAAGAACACCACCGGGATATCATTAGCTTTCGCTTTGCTAATCACCACCGCAGCCGCAGCCGGGTCAACAAGGTTGATGGCCATCGCCTTAACGCCCTTAGCAACCATAACGTCGACCTGGTCGTTCTGGGTAGACTGGCTGTTCTGCGAGTCATTCATCAACAGCTGAACGTCCGGGCTGTTTTTGGCTTCTTTCTCGATATCCTTACGCACCACCGACATAAAGTTGTCGTCATACTTATAAATAGTTACGCCGATACGGGTGTCAGCAGCATGAGCAGTGGCGCCAAACAGCATGGTGGCCACCAGGGCGCTGAGAGTGAAAACCTTCTTATTCATGGTATCTCCGGTTTTTTGTAGGGTAGTACTCAACGCCGCGTGTCGGCTATCAGGACAACACGCAGCATCCAGTTGGTGGCGGCGCGGCGATAGTGTTAAATCGATGTTGCGCACAGCCGACGTTCTAAAACATCAAACCCGACTTCCCTGTACGGAAATGCTTTCCAGTTACTGTGTGTGAAAGTGTTTCACAGGGCAGTAAGAAGAGAGCTATCAGGGGCGCTCTCGCCGTTACATAATGTTTCAAACCCTGCAGGACGCTGCCATCATAGAGAAGGCCCTGTTAATTAACTGTGAATTTACTCACAGATTGGAAACGGTTACATCCCAGATTCGCCTGAGTTAGTGACGGCCGCCACATTTTGCCGCACGGCCACCGAATGGCGGCGCACAAGAGTAGGCATAAAGCAGTGCTCAGCACTGCTATCCAGCTCGCCAGCCGCCCCTTTTAACGCCAGTTCGGTCGCCAGTTTTGCCATGGAAACAATCGGATAGCGCACGGTGCTCAGCTGCGGGTCGGTGTAACGCGAAATAGGAATATCATCGAAGCCCACCACTGAAAGCTGCTGCGGCACCGCAATGCCGTTGTCTTTCAGCGCGGCTAAAGCTCCGGCGGCCATGCTGTCGTTATAGGCGAAGACGGCGGTCAGATGCAGATTACGCCCCAGCAGCTCCACCATCGCCGCTTCCCCGCCCTGTAAGTCGGGTTCGCCGCTGGCGCACCAGCTGTCGACCGGAACAATCCCCTGCTCTGTCAGCGCCTGCGACCAGCCGTCACGGCGCTGATCGTTATCTTCGATGGGGTGGGCAGAACCCAGGTAGCCAATGCGCTGATGACCATGCTGTTGCAGCATGCGCATCGCCATCAGCGCCCCGCTAACGTTATCAAGGCAGACGCAGCGGTGAGCAAAACCGGGGATAATCCGGTTGACCAGAACCATGCCCGGCACCTGCTGCATCAGGGACCCCAGCTCGGCATCGCACAACGCTTTTGCATGGACGATCAGGGCGTTACAGCGCTGACGGATCAGCACTTCAATCGCGTGGCGCTCTTTATCCGCCTGATGATAGGAGTTGTTGATAAGGACATGCTTGTGCAGACGCTGGGCCACGGTATCCACCGCTTTGACCAGCGCGCCAAAGAAGGGATCGGAAACGTCCATCACGACAACACCGATGGTGTCGCTAACCTGGGTGGCCAGCGCCTGCGCGTTGGCGTTGGGCCGGTAGCCCAGCCGTTCCACGGTTTTCAGCACCGTATCCCGCGTGTCGCCCGTGACCGATGCGCTGTTATTGAGCACGCGCGACACGGTCGCTACCGACACGCCCGCTTCACGTGCCACATCACGAATAGTAATCATGAGCGATTACCGCTGAAGTATAAGTTTTGCATAGCCCTTCCTGACACAGACGCATTCTGGCGTCTATTCTGTCAGTCTTCAAAGGCTGGCTGCGTGAATTGCGTCACAGCCTTGAAAACGGTTACATACAAATTTATAACCTTTGTGATGGATATCATTATCCTGTGGGACGCTATGTGAGGGATGTCCCGCCTGGTCCAATTAGTCAGAGGTTTACCCCGCATTCAGGGATCGATTAGTCGACCAATATGCCGGTAGAATTGCTGTTGGTCGTGCTTGCTGGCACCAAAAAGTTTTACCACCTGCTGCCACAATGCATAAATTCTTCGTGGATTACAGTCAAGTGCTCTGGCAATCTCTTTAGTATGAAGATTGTATAAATAGCCGCGTAATACACTTATCTGCTGCTGGTTAAGTTTTCGATTTTTTTCAGTCAGCGCCTGATAACCTGCGCTCACACGGGAAGGTGATTTAACCAATACACTGTTAATCAGCGCTCGCACGCAGCCAATTTTGACTCCTTTACTAAGCGAAAAATCTGCAGATAATGTGGGCATGTATTCATTTATGATTGAAAAATTAAAAACTTTGCAGTCTTGATTAGCCCGCTTGATGCGCGCTATATCACTGTCAAGGTCGATGAGTATCTCATCGGAACTCAGCACGTCATAAAAAACCATATCATGATTTTGGGTTAAAGAGGCCTCAATAAACGCATTCAGCGTACAGAAGTTCGACACGATAATGTTGGCATTCAGCTCCATGCAAATATGGCTGAGAGCTAATTGAGTGAAAACACACGCATCAATGACGGCAACATTAATTTCCATTTTTGTTTCTGCTTCCATTTTTTATTTTCACCCCCATAAAAAAGTACATTTGACATGCTAAGTTAACCAATTAGCATTAATAAACTTTTACCAGACCACCGTATCACAAGAAAAATCAGAAAAAAGCCAGAGACCATCAATTGCCATAGTAAGTTATTAAATATGTGCACTCTACTTTCATAGTCAGGCAGAAAGCACTTAATAACAAAAAACCTCAGCCTCTTTAGGCATGGGTTATCTTAATGCTCGCTTACACAACTAAGATAACACTCATATTCAGATTAAAATTGATTAACTTAATACAAATCTATAGTAACGAAGAGAAAAAAACGGCCACATTCGACTTATTGCCTGATAATTACATTAGGAGAAACCCTTAAATTGAGAAAAAATCCTAACTGCTAATGTTTGCCTTAGAAAAATAATCACTTTAGTATTGACGCGCATGTCTGGAACAGCATGCCACTTCAACCCAAAAGGATTTAATATGAAAAAAATTTACGCCGCACTTCCGCTCGCTGTCGTTGCAATGACTCTCTCCAACGTGAGTTATTCTGCAGACCCGACAGATAAAACAGTGACCGCAACAGCAGTCTGGCAAGCTGAAGCCAGCAAAGATACGACAAGTGAACTGGTTGTAACCCCAATGAGAGCACTGGTATTTAAATACTCTCCGAGCACCAAAAGCTTTAACCAGGATATTGGGACCTTTGATGTTGCCATTAAAGGCGACCACTCCAGCGCGAAAAGCTTTAAGCTTGAAGCACGAATTGATGACGGTAATAACACCTTACGTCAAATGGGTGGTAAAAGTACGCTGCAGGTGGGTGGCTCTTTCGGTAGTAGTTTATTAGGTTCCAGCGCAGGCGGTACCGATCAAGGCGTTGGTGCTAATAGCAACTGGACCACGCTGATTGATTCAGGTAAAGATATTGGTACCGGCAGTGCACTGTGGAATCTGTCGCAGGAGAAAGGTTCAGCCGACACCGTGGTATCTGCACGCGACAACTTCAAATTCAGCGTAGTTAACGCCAGCGCTGATGGTATTGCCAAGACGACGGATATGTCTACTCTTCCTGATGGAATGTGGCAGGGTGAAGTGGCTGTGGCATTCCGTGCAACCTGGGAAGCTCCAGCTGCACCTTAACCTTAATTAATTTAAGGTAAGCCATTTAAACCAATAAGAGAATAACTTGCAGGGGCAGGGACTTGCCCCTGCAATTACCACAGGGAAAGTAATATGATCAAATATCGTGCTTTTGCATTGGCTGCTTTCATCTTACCACTGGCAGCAAATGCATTAAATGTTGGAAGTGTCACCACTATTATCCCAGCTGATAAGCAACTGGTGGCGAAGCAGCTATCTAATGAAACAGACACAGGTCGTCTGGTCAAAATTTTCGCACAAAGAATAAATTCCCCCTACTCTTCCGGAGAGGTGATTAATTTTGATAGTCCATCAGAATTACTGATAACGCCTACGCGCATGATCATGCCAGCTGATTCAAAAAATTTAGTAAAGATATACTATCAGGGTAAATCAGATAATACCGAACGCTATTATCGGCTTACTTTTACCGATGAACCTGTTTCGGATAACGCTACCGAACAGACCGGAAAACAGGCTCAGGCTCTTACCAGAGCAGTGATCAGCACAATTCTGGTGGTACAACCGCGAAAAAAAAATCTTGATTTCAAATATCAAAATGGCCAAATCAGCAATACCGGAAACGTTTCATGGCGAATTACAGCAAATGGCCCCTGCCAGAAAAAACCGATGCTTGATAAGAAAAAAGATTGTCGCGATGCGTTTTATGTCCCTCCAGGAAAAACTTATCTGTTCCCGACGGTAGATGTTGCAGCAAAAGAGTCATACATAGGCATATGGGATATTGGTAAATTCATTTATGTTGACAAGAATAACAACTTTTAAAAATGAATAAAAAAAACCAACTCTATAGCCTAATTGCATGGGCGATTTTTTCATCCACAGCATCGGCAATGGATAACCCTGAGAAATCTCATGTAATTGGTCATTACCGATTCCCTGCAGCACTATACAGCATGATGGAGTCCGGTTTAGAAATACCCATAATGCTGGATAATGCTGCCAACCCCTCCGATTCTAAAGCTTGTGGTGAGGAGTGCTATGTCTCGATTGGCAAGACTATATTATTTAGCGAGCATGATAAGCTGGGCCTTAGAAACATTCAAACTTCCGTTAACGATGATAACAACATCAAATTATCCACTAACTTAATTAACCAGTTTGACGGGATTAACAACAAATACTTCGATGATAAACTAAATTTATCGGTTACACCATGGGCATGGTTCAGCCTGGACGTTAGCAAAATGAGATTAATACTTCATATACAACAGCAAGGGTTTGGTGTTGTAACCCGTCCGCGCCAGTTCGACATGGATGCTCCCTCGAACGAAAGCTTAAGTGGCACTATCTCATATAACTTTGGCGGTTATAGCAATAACACTTCACAGGGACTGAACACCAACTCCGGCTATCTTAACGCTAACAGCACCACTTCACTGGGAGCACAACATTTCATTCTGAATGGTTCAATGTATGTGGGCAACAGCATTTCGTCCGACCGAAGTGGCAGAATCAATGCCGCGTTATGGGAGCGTGATTACAAAGGGATGAGATATGCTGCTGGTGCGCTGGACTCCTGGAGTATGCAGTCTGTCGGTAACGTCACCGCCTTAGATGGCGGCGATATCTATGGTTTTTCATTAGGTAATGCAGCTAGCTCACGCAAACGTGATAAGACATTATCGCTCACTCCAGTCGTGGTTTTTTTCTCGCAGGCAGGTGAAGCACGCCTGTATCGCGATGGTAAATTGATTAACATCCAGCGCTTCGCAGTGGGCAATCACGAAATAGACACCTCTGTCCTGCCTTACGGTATATACAGCGTTGACATTGAAGTGGTCAGTGGCGGGCATCGCTTATCGAGAAGCGTATATCAGATTAATAAGCCATTCTCTGCTGAAGTCGGCGACAGCATGCGCTGGCAAGTATGGGGCGGCGCTTACAACCGCGACCGCTACAATAACAACCGATACGATAACGAAAAGAAAAATCTCGATCGTGAAGATGATTTTTCACAAAATCGCAAACAGCTGCTTTCGTTGCTGGGCATTTCTTTGGGTAAGAGTCATAGCAAGCTGGAGTGGAGTTCTTCAGGGTATATGCTGCGTAACCGCATCATTGCTGAAGTTTCAGCATCGACACGCCTTATCTCCTGGTTATCCTTAAACACTCAAGGCATGGCTGCAAGCGACGGCAGCTCACGTACCAATGTTGGATCAAATCTCAATCTGCCCTATAACGCAGGTAGCGTCTGGTACAGTTACAGCAGATTGTCCACTGGTCGATTTCTTGCGCTTTATGAAAATAAAGGAGTCAACTGGGGAGTCTCCCTGAATGTGCCGTCCTTAGGATTCATTCGCAATGGTGTCGTGACCTTCAACGAGGATCGCGATGCGATCTACGGGTATAAACGTCGCCGACTGGACTACTCTCAGGCCCTGTACGCTGGCAGGTATGGTTCTGTAAGACTGCGTACGGGTGTCGCAACTAACAGCAGTAATTATGGTTATCATAGTCATACCTCCCGTGAAAGATACGTCATGCTCGATTTCTCAATCCCGCTGGGTGATTCCATCTCCGCAGGTATATCACACTCGCGTGAATCCGGTACGAATCTCGATCTCAATGCAACCCATCGTTTCGAGGGTGAATACCTCAAGAGCGTTTCAGCAAATATGTCGAAATCCTTCTCAGGTAATGTTAGCCGCAGCGTAGCAGGTGGCGTAACTGCGGATATTGACACGCCATTTAACGCCAACAGTGTCAGCGTTCAAACAGATAATGACAAAGGATGGAACGGTACATTGACCAGTGCAGGATCGGTTGGATGGTCAGGAATGAGCTTTGGGGCGGATAAGGGAACATCAAACGCTGGGGTGATGATTGATACCGGGCTGAAGTCGGGAGAAAAACTCATGCTTGATGTAGATGGACGTTCATACCCATTAAAAGGAAATCGCAATTACATCCCTTTGCCTCCTTACAGCAATTATAAAATTGAATTAATGAACAGTGCTGACACGCTAGATAACTATGAAATTGATGATAGCTATAAAAATAAGATCGCGCTTTATCCAGGGAATGTTGTCCATTTGACCCCGAGGGTTAAAAAAATCGTTACAGTCTTCGGTCGGCTGGTAGATAAATACGGTCACTCTTTGGCTAAACGCAGGATAAAAAACAGCTTCGGCCTGGCCGAAACTGAAAGCGATGGCCGCTTTGTCATCGATGTCGATACCCTTAAGCCTGTGCTGGATATTGAAACTTCAGATAACAGCGTGTGTTCAATCACGCTTGAATTTAAATCAACCCAGGGTGCCCAGTGGTTGGGTGATGTTAAATGCACTGCTGATAGCTATGTCGCGAATACTAGCGTCTCGGATAAAGGGAGCAATAAATCATGAAATGGCTGACGTACGTTCTGGCTCTAATTTCTACTATGGCATGGTCAGATAGCACCATCCCCTTCGTCGCATTTCATCACTTGGGAGCGAAAAGCAGTGAGAACACGTCTGCACTGTATGGATTGGCGCGAGGAACAAGTTTACTGGTAGGGTCATCCACCCTGCCTGTTTTAAGCGATCAGCAATCACCAACCGTAGCAACCTATGTTCCTGGTAGTCTGACCGAAGTCGGACTAAACACTTATGATAATGACCCGGTCTGGAATTACAGCATCCAGGGATTTAAGGGCACGGCGTTTAGGGGTAGCAGCTGTACCTTCAGCTGCGGCAGTGGTTTCACTCCACCCGTTGCCGTGAGTGATTCATCTATCACGCTCAAGTATGTGATGACGGGGGGGATATATAGCCAAAATGGTCTGGTTTTAAGCGAACCTTTCTTCAACTATCTGGCTCAGTTATCAGCAGGTAGTAATACAACTATTACTACTTCCGTAAGAAACCAATTCAACGAGTTTAGCCAAAACAACACCGTGCATAAGCTAGGTGACTTTACCTTGTCAAACATGGAACGACTGGAGTTTGCAATTGACCCTATCAGTGGACAGATCACTCTTAAAACAGCGGACAGCAAGAAAAACTGTGTCTCATATACTCGCAATACTATGCCAGGTGTGTTGTGCAGTATTATGAGTTATACCTATCGAGGGGAATCAACAGCCGCCTGGAAATATACTCTTTCACTTAGCACCTCCAAGGTTAATCCGATTTTGTATAAATATTACGCGCGAGGGCTAAACGTTGAATACACCTTTGATGAAAAACTATGGACGGCATTATCGAATGCCAGCACAGGTTCCCCCGCCGAGCTGGCTAACAATTTTATGGAACAGCCACAGAAATATGGCGGGACTGCCAACATGAAAATGTTCTTTCCCAATGATTTTATTTCTGCGGTTGCAACGGGCGGTAACGCCAGCGATCTGACTGATATCATGACATTATGTATAAGCGCACCCTACAGTATGATAAATGCAGACTTCTGTGTAAAACCGGGAGATGGTATCGGGATCCGCCCCATTGCACCAGATGTAGAAATTACGCCAGACAACCCCGACTATACCCTTGACCCCGATGGGCTTGCCGGCAGTGGTAAAGGTAAGATTGGTGACAGTGCACCGATAGCCATCCCTTACACCATCACGACCACCGCAGAAGATCCGGCAATGGCGATGAGTGTACGTGTCACCGGCAATAGTCAGTCATTAAATGGCCACCTCTACTGTCTTTTTCGCGGTATTGCCGATGCCAGCGCCGTCACGGTTCCGGTGCCCGGTTTCATGACGGTAGGAAATAGCAAAAAACGCTATGCGCACAATTGCTCGGGTAGAATGATAAATATTGATGACCCTTATCACTCTCCGCAGGAGTGGAATCGGCGAGACTCAGCTGTTAGTGGTCTCAAATCGTGGCACACGCCGTTTATTCTTGAGTTTCAAATGGATGATCCTGTCTCACTTAGGACATATTCCGATGGCTACTGGGATGGCGTAGTCAATGCTCAGGGAACTATTGAGGTTTCTGCATCATGGAAATAAAAAAATCAATACGCTGCCTTTTATATTTAGCATTTTATTTTATTTCATTTAGTGCTTTTTCCCTGAATTTGGATAATCTAAATATTGACCTGATGCCTGATAAAAAGGTGCGCTATGTCACTATTCATAACAGTAGCCCGCAGAAAAATCTCTACACGGTCAGCATGGTGCAGGTCGCGGTCCCCAGACAGAGTGGTCAGGAAACCATTATTTCAGATGGTTCTCTTCTTTACTCCCCCCAAAAGTTAGAACTCAATCCCGGCCAACGCGCCGGGTTTAAGTTTTATTATATGGGAAAAACTGACAACATTGAGCGCTACTATCGGGTAAAGTTTACCGAAACACCGATAACGACGATGAAGTGGACAACAAGCAAACGAGAAATCAGCTCTGATTTTCGCCTTGCGGTTGAAGCTATTATGATTGTCAGACCCGCTAAAATAGCGTTTAGCTATAAGATTAATAAGAATGAGATAATCAATACTGGAAATACCTATTTTAAGTATATGTCTTCCGTAGGATGCAGCAACAATTATCTTGATTCTAAATTTGTCGCCCCTGGTGAAACCTTCCTAATAAATCAAAACAGCAGCAAGTCAAAAAAAATACTTGTCTTTCAAGATAAAATAATTAAACTCACCTCCTGTAGCAAGTAACTATAGCTACACCGTAATCTGTAAAAAATAAGCTAAGCCAGTAAAATAGTTAAATCTCTAATTGATTTAATTAAAAACCTCACCTTCATTTACAAAAGGAATATAAAATGAAAGTTGTCTCTATGTTCTCAGCATCAACGGTTATCGGTGGCGCAATGAACCCAATTGAGGGGCTGGTAAAAGGCGCTCAGCTGGGCTACACCACTGGCGCTGAAATTATGGGCATTATCGGTGGTCTTGCAATGGGTGCAGTATGCGGTATCGGTGGATTCCTGGGTGCATTCTTCGGTAGCTTTAAGTAGTACTGCGATAGAAATAGACTTTTATACGAAATCAATTTTCAACTAATAAGGACATTATATGAAAGCTGTTAAGCAAAGCCAGTTAACTGAAATTGTAGGTGGTTGGGACCCCTTCGGCGCTGCTCTTCAGGGGGCAACTAAAGCCTATAATACCGGTGCACAGATCCTTGGCCCACTGGGCGGGACCTTCACTGGTCTGATGGGCTTGATAGGTGGATTCATTACTGGTTTCCTCTCTGCGTAAGCATTAGTTACACCAAGGCCCAAATTTATTTTGGGCCTGTTAATTCCAGTAAAATAAAATGAATCTATTCTCCTTTATTAGCTCACAAAAAAACACCCTGACACCATTAATAAGACAGCATGAATATACAGAGTGTGGTCTTGCCTGCCTTGCTATGGTTCTTGGTCATTACGGCCACCATACTTCTGTAAGCCAACTTCGTCGTGAATATACCGTATCTGAAGATGCCGGAACATCGATGGCCGATCTGCTGCAGTGGTCAAATAGCAAAGGACTTGAAGGCCGCATACTCAAAGGTAACATTAAAGAAGTTAAGAATATTTCTTTTCCGATGATTGCCTTTTGGCGCGGAAATCATTTCGTGGTAATTGTAAAGTCTGATGTGAGAGGGATAACAATCCATGATCCTGCGTGTGGCATACGCACTTATAAATACAGTGAAGCCGAATCTCTGTTCTCTGGGTATGTTCTTGAACTCAAACCGACACAAGAGTTTAAAAATCAGGATAAGCAGAAAGATTTCAAGCTCGAATACATGGCAAGGTTCATATCGCAAGTGGCAAAAAAACAGCTTGTTCTGTTTCTTTTTTCACTATTTTCGCTGATCATTCTGCTTATCTCGCCATCCTATGTACAGCTAGTACTTGATGAAGCAATTGCACGCAATGATTTCGACCTGGCCATCTTGCTCACATTTATTTTTGCTATTGTATTTATTTTCGATGTTGCCAGTAAATTCATTAAGCAAATACTTGAGATTTGTATGCGAAACTTCGCCTATGATGATTTAAGTCAGCATATTCGTGGTTTCCTTTTACGCACTCATCCTTCCTATTTTCGTACCCGGCCAGTAGGTGTTATTCTCGCCATCGAGAAGTCACTTCATGCTTGTGCAGACTTTATCAGCAATGGTTACGTTCTCATTGTCTATTCAGCAATGATCGCGATTTTCAGTATGATTTTCATGCTGTTTTATAACGTCTATATTGCTCTGATCACCCTGGCATCGATGGCAATCTTCCTGGCGATACGATTCATCCTAATTGGCCCCTACCAGCGCGCCGTGGATGACTCCATCACTAAAACTGCAGTGTACGAATCACTCTTAGTCGAAACACAAAAAGGTATTATCACTGTCAAAGCTAATAATATGGAGGTCAACCTCAACTCAATCATTGACCGATCCATGCGTGAGCACATCAATGGTTTGATGAAGCGTGAACGTTTGCTGGCTCGTTTCGATGCAGCTTCAGTCGGTGTGATAAATATCGAACAGTTGATTGTTGTTTGCTTCGGCGCATGGTCAATTCTAAAAGGTGAAATGACTATCGGTATGCTTTTTGCCTACCTGAGTTATAAACGCTACTTTGCCGATTCTGTAATTCAATTAGCGCACAAGTATCTTGATAAAAATGCTCTTCAGGGACCTCTTGAGCGCATCGGCGACTTAGTCACTTATCAGCGAGAAGATGCTCAGTTTGGTGAACGTGTCATGACGCACGTCG
Source organism: Erwinia sp. V90_4 (assembly GCF_029967685.1). Lineage (NCBI taxonomy): Bacteria > Pseudomonadati > Pseudomonadota > Gammaproteobacteria > Enterobacterales > Erwiniaceae > Erwinia > Erwinia sp. V90_4. The sequence continues at coordinate 14,711 of NZ_JASCAQ010000041.1, forward strand.
ATGAAATCGAATTCAATGAGGTAAGTTTTGCTTATCCGGCAAAATCAGTCACTTTACACAATATCTCCCTCACTCTGCACTATGGAGAAGAAACAGTCATTATAGGGCGCAGCGGATCCGGAAAAACAACTTTTCTGCGGCTGGTATCAGGTATTCTTGCAGCCAGTTCGGGTGAAATAAGGATCAATCAGCATCCTCTGACATCTTATAAACTTACCTCTTTGCGGGAGCATATACGCATTGTGCATGCTGATGATACCTTGTTTACAGGTAGCGTGGCAGAAAACATCGGTTGTTTTGATAGCGAGCTGGATCTGGAAAGAATTATTTGGGCCTGCAAACTTGCTGAAATCGATCATATTATTTCTGAGCTTGCTCATGGCTATGACACACCCTTTGTGCCGGGAAGCCCCTTTTTCTCTGCGGGTGAAGTTCAGCGCCTTGTCCTGGCTCGCGCACTCTATTCACGACCAGACTGGTTATTGTGCGATGAGGTAACGGCTAATTTGGATAAAGAGACTGCACAAAAGGTATTACAAAATCTTCGCAGCCTCAATATCGGTCTGGTTTTTGTCACACACTCTCCAGAGGTGGTATATCAGGGCGGGCAGCTCCTCAAGCTTGACCGTGGTAATTTAACAAAATTGGAAAATACTCCTCACGATGAAAGGAATCTGCAATGATCGCAAACTATTTGCATCAGTGGCTGGTGAAAATCGCCCTCAATCAGCCATGGGCCAGCAGGATTGAACAAAATTATTCACAGTTAATGGGAATATCACCAAATGAATATGTTCATGAATGGCTTATAGAGCATATCCTTGAAAAATTACGGCTGATGACGACATTGAGCATCAAGTCGCCTCGCCGCTGGGAGATAATATCTGCGCCATATCTTACTCCAGCTGTTCAGCAGTGGCTGGACATTACGCAACTCTACCAGCAGCGTACACTGTTGCCGCTTTTGCGTTGGACGGGGCTTCCCCTGATACTGAATCAGATAAAATTACATGCCCCTGACTATTTTCAGCTAAAAATTATTACTACTGATGAGCTCTATCACTCGTTCAACAGTGACTCCTGTTCTTTTTTTTCTCAACAGCCGATGGCCGTCGTCGTTTTTATGGATGAACGGCTACCGATGTCATTCAGACAATCGATTAAATTCAACAAAAATCGATTCTTTGTTACGGCCTGTCGCGCACAGGTTCTGAACCGACTCAAGCTATCGATTACCACTCTTTTACCTGTTAACCGCTGTTTAGAACCTCTTTATTCTATCACCGGCAATCGTTATCAATCCGATCAGTACCAACTGGCCGTAAATGATACGTTTAAACATCTTGAATCTTTCCCTGCCCCCTGGGGGAAATGGGATGATATTTCTGTTTTATTGCATGGATAAGCTATGTCATTAATTAAAAACCGCAAGGAGCATCTACCGGTGGTTACCGGAAATAAATACGCCCGCATTTACCGGGTTAACATTCCGACGCTTAAGGCCGTCTCCACTCTTTTTTCACTGTTCTTTATTTGCTTACTGACTTATTCGATTATCATTGATTTCTCCGAAACAACTCCGGCTCGCGGGGTTATCATCAGTGCGAAAGGTGATGCTGAAGTACGGGCTAAAGCATCAGGTACAATAGTCGATATCCCTGTTACAGTCGGGCAATACATTGAAGAGAATCAGGTACTGTTTACTCTGACTCAAGACTATGGTGGAAAAGATGGCTCGGTGATCGATTATGAAGCTAAACGCTACCAGCAAGAAAAAAATCGTGCTGAGATTCGCATCAGGGAGTTAAAACTATCGGTTGAAAAGCTTAAAGCCAATCTTATCCTGCAGCATAAGTTAATAGATGCGCAGATTGCAGCATCAGAGATCAAAGTAAATAAAACCAAACAGTTGGTTAAAAATACTCAGCAGACTTTAGACTCTTATAAGAAGATGATTGATAGAGGTTATGTTTCACAGCTTGACTTGAATCAACGCACTAACGATCTCCTGAATGCACAGTTAAATCTGAAGCTGGAGGAAACCTCAATACTCCAGCTGGAAAGCAATAAAAGTAGCCTGACAAACAATACTAATTTTCAAATTGACGATTTGTCAAACCAGGCATTGAGTCTCAGCAGTAGAGTTAGCGAAATAGATCGCACTCTTGCATCACGTGGTAGTAAGAGTCTGGCTATGTTAGCCCCTATTAGTGGCTATGTTGTTGCGATTAACTTCCCACCTGGCCGGGCTGTTACTCAAGACAATGAAGTGGTTATGGTCATTCGTCACGATCTGAACAGCCCACTTGAGGGATATGTCTATATTCCCTCAACAGGGGCTGGAAGGATTCACCCTGGTGAATCGGTGAAAGTACATTTCGATGCCTGGCCAGTGGATAAATATGGCACGGTCACCACCACGCTCAAAGATTTTTACCCAGTGAATATTGATGCTAAATCGGCATTAATCACTCTGCCTCAGGGGCAGACATGGTATCTGGCACGTATCAGTCTTCCTGCCAGTTTTACTGACCCAAATAAACATCAGCGGTTATTGATGGGAGGTATGACCCTGGGCGCTGATATTGTGGTAGATAAAAAACCCCTTATCGCCATGCTGATAGCACCGTTAGATCGGGTCAGGGCACGTTTTCTTGGCAGTGATGATTAGCCTTAACTCTTTCTCATTAATCCAATGATGTGTCTCTAACATTGGCGGATTAAACGCCGCCATAACCACTCCATCGGCCCCTGGCGGAAAACGCGCAGCCACAGGGTGGAAAACAACAGGTTAATCAGCCAGATCGCCGGCACCAGCATCAACAACTGCAGGCGATCCAGCTGATTAAACAGCGCAAAGTGGTTAAATAGCGTGGTGCAGATCAGCGTCTGTAACAGGTAGTTACTCAGCGCCATCCGTCCTACGGCGGTAATGCCGTGCGTGATGCGAAAACGCTGTAACTGCGGCCAGAAACCGAAGCATAACGCGGCATAGCCCAGCGCCTGCAGCGGCGCACTGATTTCACGCGGCACCTGCAGGAAGAAGCCGGACCAGCGGAAATCCCACTGCGTTACCCACTGCATGACGATCGACGGCAGCTCAATCGCCAGGCCTGCGGTGATGAGGATCAGTCCGCTGCGACGATAGTGCTGCAGGCTGTAGGTGCCCTGCAGCCAGCCGCTGCGCATCAGCGCGGCGCCCAGCATCATCAGCCCCGCCAGCTGCCAGCCATACTGCGCCGCCAGCGCCATCAGCGCCGAACCCAGCATATCGAGACGATTAAACGCCGCTTCCCCACCGCCCTGAGTCCGCCAGAAGGTTTCATACTGCACCTCGGCCGCACCCGGCAGCCAGGAGCTGTTAGGCGTGGGTCCGGACGCCAACCCGAGCACCACCAGCACCGCGCTACCGATCAGGTAAAGCATCACGCCGGTGTTAAACAGCTGCCGCGTACCCGGCACGTCGCGGATCATGCGCCACGCAATTAACCCCACCAGCCCATAGGCCAGCAGGATATCGCCCTCCCACAGCAGCAGCGCATGCAGTAAACCGAAGATCACCAGCCACGACAGGCGCGACTGGATCCAGCGCTTGCCGCGTGGCAGCAGCAGTTGCAGCCCGGCGCCGAACAGAATGGCAAACAGCGTAAGGAATTTCGCCTGCGCCAGCAGATCCATGCTCGCCCATACCCAGAAATCGCTGGCGGACGGTAGCCCCTGCCAGGCAGGATTAAGATAGGCGGCCTTCGGCAGGCCAAAAGCGGTGATATTCAGCAGCAGGATGCCGAGGATCGCCATCCCACGCACAAAATCCAGCGGAACAATACGCGGCATAAAAGGTTCCACATCAGGGATGCTGAGGCCATTACGGGCGGACCGATAAACAGGGTCCGCCCCTGAGAGGGTTAATCAGTTAACGGTGGCGTACGGAGCGCAGAAACTCCTGGCGAGTGTTCTGGCTCGATTTGAACAGCCCACCCAGTGAAGTGGTGGTGGTGGCGCTGGTGGCATCACGAATACCGCGTGCTTTCACGCAATAGTGAACGGCATCGATCGATACGGCCACATTATTGGTGCCGAGCAGCGTTTGCAGTGCCAGCAGGATCTGCTGCGTCAATCGTTCCTGCACCTGCGGGCGCGAGGAGAAGAACTGCACGATACGGTTGATTTTCGACAGGCCAATCACCTTATCTTTCGGAATATACGCCACGGTCGCCTGGCCATCGATAATCACAAAATGGTGTTCGCAGGTGCTGGTCAGCGTGATATCACGCACCGTTACCATCTCGTCCACTTTCATTTTGTTTTCAATCAGGGTGATTTTCGGGAAGTTGGCGTAATCCAGGCCGGAAAACACTTCATTAACGTACATTTTGGCGATGCGCTGCGGGGTTTCCGCCAGGCTGTCATCTTCGAGATCGAGATTGAGCAGCTGCATAATCTCGGTCATGTGACCGGCGATCAGCGCTTTACGCGTGTCATCATCCATGTCGCGCACGGGTGAACGCAGCGGGGTTTCCAGACCACGGGCAAGCAGTGCTTCGTGAACGAGTGTGGCTTCCTGACTCAACGTCGCCATGATTTTCTTTCTCCGGCAGGTGTGACTTGCCAGGATAAACAGCCCTGGCGAAAATTCTGAGGCGCTATTTTGGTACACATTGCCGGTGTAATCCAGTGAATCAGAGCAATTGACGATGAAACTGCTTCATTCAGCCATCGCGTCACGCTGCCACACCAGCAGGCCGGCGATCAGCAGCGCTACGCCTGCCACATACAGCGCCGGTTCCAGCCGGTGCGTTAACGCGGTGGAGGCAGCCGACAGCAGCGGCCCCACCAACTGCCCTACCGCATAACCGGTGGTAAGCAGCCCGGCGAGATAGCGCGTATGCTGCGGTGCCAGTTCACGCGCGTACTGCAGCGACAACTGCACCACGCAGAGGAAGCCGCCGCCGACCAGTGCGGCCCCCAGCGCCAGCCCGCCCAGTCCGGGCAGCAGATCGGAGGCAAATACGCCCAACGCCTGCACCCACAGCACCAGCGCCAGGCGGCGGTTACTGCTGCCCAGATGACGCGTGAGGATGCCAATCACAATGCCGATCACCGCTGCCCCACCAAATACCGGCCAGACAAACTGGCTGATCAGGCCGGGGAAGCGGGTGGTCGCCATCTGGGCCAGAAAGGTGGCGGGCAGAATGTAACCAAACCCGGCCAGGCTGTAGCTCCACACCAGCCGCTTCAGGCCCGTCGTCAGGCGCAGCGGCTCCGGCGCAATATCCGGGCGATGAAGCTGACCGGTGCGTGGCAGCGTGCGGGCGATCAGCGCCACTAGAATCAGCGCCAGCACGCCGTAAGCGGCCCACGCCCAGGCCGCGGAAACCTGCAGGCTGTGCAGCCCAACGGCCAGCATGCCGCTGATAAAAATCCCGGTGCCGGGGCCGGCAAAAACGGCGGCGCTGAGGCCCGGGCGCTGGTAGCGGTGCAGCTGCTCGTTGCTCCAGGCGGCGATCAGCACCATTCCCCAGCCGCTGGCCCAGCCGATCAGGAAGCGCACCACGCCGTGCAGCCACGGCCCGGAGACGCAGGCCGACAGCAGCGTCAGCAGCACGGCGCCCCAGATGCCGGCCTGTAAGCGCCACTCTACCCGGCGCGTGGCGCGCATGGCGTCAAACGAGCCGCACAAATATCCCAGATAGTTTAAGGCCGCCACCACCGCCGCGCTGGTCAGCGACAGCTGATGTTCGGCTATCATTAATGGCACCTGCGGCGTAAAGGCAAAACGCCCAATCCCCATTGCTACTACCAGCGCCAGAAAGGCGCTAAACGCGACGCGCACAGCCATTTTTACCTCAGATTCTGCTTTTCAGTTGCCACCAGCATGGGGGATGAGTAAACTCACGAAAAGTGAATAATAGTAATCAAGTTACTTACAATAAGAGAATACATGGATCTGACCCAGCTAAAAATGTTCTGTGCCGTGGCCGAAAGCGGATCGGTGGTGCGCGCGGCGGAGCAGCTTCATCGCGTCCCGTCCAACCTCACCACTCGCCTGCGCCAGCTGGAAGAAGAGCTGGGCACCGATCTGTTTATCCGCGAAAAACAGCGCCTACGCCTGTCGCCGATGGGGCATAATTTTCTCTGCTATGCCCAGCGCATTCTGGCGCTGAGCGAGGAAGCGCTCAATATGGCGAAAGGCGGCGAACCAGCGGGTAATTTCGCGCTCGGTTCAATGGAAAGCACCGCCGCCACTCGCCTGCCCACCCTGTTGGCCGAGTTTCATCAGCGCTATCCGGCCGTATCGCTGGCGCTGAGTACCGGCACTTCCGGCGATATTATCGAGCGCGTGCGCGCCGGTACGCTGGCCGCCGCGCTCGTCGACGGTCCAATCAACGTTGATGAGCTGAACAGCTGTAAAGCCTTTCCTGAGCAGATGGTGTTGATCTCAAGCACCGAGCATGCCCTGATAACCCAGCCGGCTGACGCCGCAGGCTGTACATTGTTTGGCTTTCGTCCCAGCTGCTCCTATCGCGTGCGCTTTGAGAACTGGTTCCGCGCCGCCGGGGTACAGCCCGGCAACGTGATGGAGATCCAGTCCTATCATGCCATGCTGGCCTGCGTGGCCAGCGGTGGCGGCCTGGCACTGTTACCCGCCGCCGTGCTGGAGCAGATGCCCGGTCGCGAGCGCGTGCGCCAGCACCCCATCCCCGCTGAATTACGTGATACCGACACCTGGCTGGTGTGGCGTCGCGATGCTTTCACCCCCAACGTGGAAGCGCTGAAGTACCTGATTATTGAACAATTTGACGAGAAGTCCAGCGATTAGCGGCGCTTTTCCTCAACCCTGGTTACGCTTAACTCTCTCCACGACTGACAGGAAAAAAATATATGCAGATGATTAAAACACGCGCCGCCGTAGCCTGGGCCGCCGGTGAGCCGCTGAAGATTGAAGAAGTGGATCTGATGCCGCCGCAAAAAGGCGAAGTGCTGGTGCGCATCGTCGCCACCGGCGTATGCCACACCGATGCCTACACCCTTTCTGGCAAAGATCCGGAAGGCGTGTTCCCGGCGATCCTCGGCCATGAAGGCGGCGGCGTGGTGGAAGCCATCGGTGAAGGCGTGACCAGCGTCGCGGTTGGCGACCACGTTATCCCGCTTTACACTCCGGAATGCGGCAAGTGTAAATTCTGCCTGTCCGGTAAAACTAACCTGTGCCAGGCAATCCGCACCACCCAGGGCAAGGGCCTGATGCCGGACGGCACCACCCGCTTCTTTAAAGACGGCCAGCCGATCTTCCACTATATGGGTACCTCTACCTTCTCTGAGTACACCGTGGTGCCAGAAATCTCGCTGGCGGTGGTCAGTAAAGAAGCGCCGCTGGAAGAAGTGTGCCTGCTGGGCTGTGGGGTGACCACCGGCATGGGCGCGGTGATGAACACCGCGAAAGTGAAGGAAGGCGATACCGTGGCGATCTTCGGCCTGGGCGGCATCGGTCTGTCGGCGATTATCGGCGCTAAAATGGCCAAGGCTGGGCGCATTATTGGCATCGATATCAACACCAGCAAATACGACCTGGCGCGCAAGCTCGGTGCCACTGACCTGATCAACCCGAAAGATTTCGATAAGCCGATTCAGGACGTGATTGTCGAAATGACCGACGGCGGCGTCGACTTCTCCTTTGAATGTATCGGCAACGTCAACGTGATGCGTTCCGCACTGGAGTGCTGCCACAAGGGCTGGGGCGAGTCAGTGATTATCGGCGTGGCCGGTGCAGGCGAAGAGATCGCTACCCGTCCCTTCCAGCTGGTGACCGGACGCGTATGGCGCGGTTCCGCCTTTGGTGGCGTGAAGGGCCGTTCGCAACTGCCGGGCATTGTTGAGCGTTACATGAACGGTGAGTTCCAGCTTAACGACTTCATTACCCACACCATGCCGCTGGAAGAGATTAACGAAGCGTTTGACCTGATGCACGAAGGCAAATCCATTCGCTCTGTGATTCATTTCAACAAGAAATAAGCGAGGAAAGGATGCCATCCACACTGGAGCTTTTAGAAGAACATCGCCTGTTTGGCGGCTGGCAGCAGCGCTATCGCCACCCGTCAACCAGCCTCAACTGCGCGATGACCTTTAGCGTATTCCTGCCTGGCCCAAAAGGCAGTACCCCGCCGCCGGTGGTGTACTTCCTCGCGGGGCTGACCTGCAGCGATGAGAACTTCAGCGTTAAGTCCGGCGCGCAGCGCGTAGCCGCCGAACTGGGGCTGGTGCTGGTGATGCCGGATACCAGCCCGCGCGGCGAAGGCGTTGCCAATGACGAGGGCTATGACCTCGGCCAGGGCGCCGGGTTCTACCTCAATGCCACCGAGGCACCGTGGGCGAGCCATTTTCGCATGTACGACTACATCAACGATGAGCTACCGGCACTGATTTCCGGTAATTTCAACGTCAGCGATCGTCAGGCGATAATGGGGCACTCGATGGGCGGCCACGGCGCGCTGATGATTGCGCTGCGTAATCCGGGGAAATTCAGCTCGGTGTCGGCATTTGCCCCTATCGTCAATCCGCTGGAAGTGCCGTGGGGGCAAAAAGCCTTCCGCGCTTATCTGGGTGATGATGAGACGACGTGGCGTCAATACGACAGCTGCTGGCTGATGCGTAACGGCGGTGCGGTGCTGCCGATGCTGATCGACCAGGGGGACAGCGATCAGTTCCTCGCCGATCAGCTGCGGCCGCAGCGGCTGGAAGAGATTGCGCTGGAGGTGAAGTATCCGTTAACGGTGCGTGAGCAGCCGGGATACGACCACAGCTACTTCTTTATCGCCAGTTTTGTTGAGGATCACCTGCGCTTCCATGCGCAGCATCTGCTGGCATAAAACCGGGCCGACCGAAACAGAGGGTCGGCCCCTACATGATTGCGCCCAGAGGCCGACCTATTTTTTCCGGTCGGCCCATAATCATATTGCGCCCAGAGGCCGACCTTTTTTTCCGGTCGGCCCATAATCACATTGCGCCCAGAGGCCGACCTTTTTTTCCGGTCGGCCCATATTCACATTGCGCCCAGAGGCCGAGCTTTTTTCCGGTCGGCCCATAATCAAAACGCCGGTGATTCAACTAATCCATCAATTAATACCTGCGGGGTGCCCTGCGAACAGCGCTCAATGCGCCCTTTCACGCCGTACACCCGTGCCAGGCTCTGCGGCGTGATCACCTCTTCTGGCAATCCATCCGCTATCAGCTCGCCGTTCTGCAACATCAGCACATGCTCACCGTGGCGCAGCGCGATATTGATATCGTGCACCACTACCACCGTGACGATATTGCGCAGCCGCGTTTCGCGCCGCACCAGATCCATCACGTGGAACTGGTAGTTCAGATCCAGCGCGCTAAGCGGTTCATCCAGCAGCAGCAGCTCCGGGCGGCGGATCAATGACTGCGCCAGGCCCACCAGCTGCTTCTGCCCGCCGGAAAGCTGGTCGAGATAGCTGAGCGCCAGATGAGCGATCCCCAACTGCTCCAGCAGCGCCATCACTTCCGCTTCGCTGGCAGCACTGCTCCGCCCGCCGCTGGCGCGCTGCGCCACGATAATCGACTCCAGCACGTGCAGATGCACCCCGGCGGGCAGCGACTGCGGCAGGTAGACCACGCGGCTGGCGCGGCGGGCAAACGGCAGCGCCATCAGCTCTTCACCATTGAGCCACAGCTCACCTGAGGCGCGGTTAAGCCCCGCCAGCGAGCGCAGCAGCGTCGATTTACCGCAGCCATTCGGCCCCAGCAGTACGGTGATTTTGCCGCGTGGCAGCATGGGCACATTGAGGTCGCTGATAATCTGGCGCTTCGGATAACCGGCGTTAAAGCCGCTGATTTTTAACCCCTGCATCAGACACTCCCTCGGTGGCGCAGAATAATACTCAGGAAGAACGGCACGCCCACCAGCGAGGTCACAATGCCCACTGGAATGATCACACCGGGGATCAAATTCTTCGACACCACCGAGGCCATCGACAGCACCAGCGCCCCGGTCAGCGCACTGGCAGGCAGATAGAAGCGGTGATCTTCGCCAAACAGCATACGGGCGATATGCGGTGCCACCAGGCCGATAAAGCCAATGGGCCCGACGAACGCCACCGCCAGCGCGGAGATAATGCTGATGCGCAGCAGCGTCGCGAGGCGCAGGCGGCGCACGTCGATGCCAAAGCTGACGGCGCGATCTTCGCCAAGGCGCAGCGCGGTCAGTTTCCAGCTGCTGAGCAGCGAAAACGGCACCAGCACCAGCAGCGCGATGCACAGCACGCCCAGTTTATCCCACGACGCGCGCGCCAGGCTGCCCATGGTCCAGAATACCAGCCCCTGCAGGGTGTCTTCGCTGGCGATAAACTGCATCATCGACACCAGCGCGTTGAAGGTGAACACCAGCGCAATGCCGAACAGCACCACGCCGGAGGTTGCCACCTGCGTCCAGCGCGTTACCGCATCCAGCATCAGCGCGGCAAACAGCGCAAAGACAAACGCATTGGCGGAGATAAACCACTGATCGGGAATGCCCGGAATACCGATGCCCAGCACAATCGCCAGCGCGGCGCCAAACGCGGCGGCGGAGGAGACGCCAAGGGTAAACGGACTGGCCAGCGGGTTATTCAGGATGGTTTGCATCTCAGCCCCGGCGAGGCCCAGCCCCAGCCCAACCACCACCGCCATCAGCGCATAGGGCAGGCGAATATCCCAAACGATCACCCGGGTGCCGGCATCAACCGTTTCCGGCGACAGCAGCGTTTGCCACAGCGTGGAGAGCGACAGGCCCGAAGGGCCAAGGGTAAAGTCCAGCACCAGCGAGGCGACAATCGCCAGCAGCAGAATCGCCATCATCAGCAGGCGGTGGCGCAGCAGCTGATGGTAGCGCCCCATCACGCCTTCAGGAGGCTGCGCGGCAGAGGTCGCCAGCGGTTCGTGGGTTACACTCATTTGAATCCCTGTTTTTCTGTTCAGGTGCAATAAAATAGAGCAAATGATAATACGTATCAGTAATATTTGTAATCCCAGATTTCAGAATAAAAAAAGGCGCGGAGAGCCCGCGCCTGAGTAAACTTTCCGCCCGATTTATTTCTCGAATTTCGGGAATTCCATCTCGCTGTACTTCACGAAACGCGTTTTGCGCGTCAGCTTGAAGCCGAACCAGATAATCAGGAACAGCGGGATACCGATGTAGGTTGCCGCCACGCCGCCCCAGTCGATGGTGTCGGACAGGAATGCCTGGTAGTTCTGGCCGAGGGTAATAATCAGGCACAGCACGAAGGCGAAGATCGGCCCCAGCGGGAAGAAGCCGGAGCGGTAAGGCAGATCGGCCAGATCGTGCCCCTGCGCCACATAACCGCGGCGGAAGCGGTAGTGGCTGATAGCAATCCCGAGCCAGGCGATAAAGCCGGTCATGCCCGAGGTATTCAGCAGCCACAGGTAGACGGTCTGATTACCAAACATGGAGGTCAGGAAGCACAGGCCCGCGACCACGGTGGTGGCATACAGCGCATTACGCGGCACGCCGCCTTTCGACAGCCTGGCGAAAATGCGCGGCGCTTTGCCTTCAGACGCCAGGGTGTAGAGCATACGCGTGGAGGCGTACATGCCGGAGTTGCCCGCCGACAGTACCGCCGTCAGGATCACCGCATTCATCACCGCCGCAGCCGACAGCAGGCCTGCGTGCTGGAACACCAGGGTGAACGGGCTGACGCTGATGTCTTTCACATCGTTGCGCAGCAGGCTCGGGTCGGTGTACGGGATGATCAGGCTGATCACCAGAATGGCCAACACATAGAATAGGAGGATACGCCAGAACACCTGGCGCACCGCGCGCGGAATGTTCTTCGCCGGATCTTCCGATTCCCCGGCGGCGATGCCGATAAGCTCGGTGCCCTGGAAGGAGAAGCCGACAATCATCGCCACGCCGATCATGGCGGCAAACCCACCGGAGAATGGCGCATCGCCAATCTGCCAGTTGTGCCAACCCGCGCTCTCACCGCCGCGCAGAATGCCGACGATCATCGCCACACCGACAATAATAAAGATGATCACGGTGGCGACCTTGATCAGCGAGAACCAGTATTCCGCTTCGCCGAAGCCTTTCACCGAGATGTAGTTAAGCAGGAAGATCAGGCAGAGGAACAGCGCGCTCCAGATCCAGCCAGGGGTATCCGGGAACCACCAGGTCATCACCAGCTGTGAGGCGACGAGGTCAACGGCGATGGTCACCGCCCAGTTGTACCAGTAGTTCCAGCCCAGCGCGAAGCCGAAGCCCTCTTCGACGTATTTTGCGCCGTAGGTAGAAAATGAGCCTGAGACCGGCATAAACGCCGCCAGCTCACCGAGGCTGGTCATCAGGAAGTAAACCATCAGGCCGATCAGCGCGTATGAGAGTAGCGCCCCGCCCGGGCCAGCCTGCGAAATGGTCGCACCAGAGGCGACAAACAGACCGGTACCAATTGAACCGCCAATGGCGATCATCGTTAAATGACGAGCTTTAAGCTCACGCCTTAACCCAGGCGGTTGTGTTGTTTTTGTGTCATGATCCATGTTTTAACGCTGCGCCTTGCAAAAAATGAGGCGCGATTATAGCAACATGGGCATCCCGGTATAGCGATAACGCCACGTTATAAGTTAGCTTCATGATCGGCGGCGGATTATTAGCGCGGGTACGTCAGGTGTAAACCCTCAGCACGGGGCGAGCGAAAAAATGGTCGCCCCCTGCGGGGGATCGTCGGCCCGGTTACTCGGTGCAGTAACTCAGGAAACGGCTCAGCGCTTTCGAAATATGCTTCTGGCGGTGGTGAATGCGGTACAGCGTGCGCTTGAGCGCGGGCAGCGGTATCGACACTTCCACCAGCGTTCCCATCTCCAGCTGCTCGGCAATCACCCGCCGCGACAGGCAGCTGATCCCCATGCCGTGGCGCACCGCATTTTTAATCGCCTCCGAATTGCCCAGCTCCAGCGCCAGCTCAAACTGCGGCAGGTGCGACAGCAGCAGATAATCGACAATCTCACGCGTGCCGGAACCGTGCTCACGCAGGATCCATGGCGCAGCCGCCAGGCTTTTCAGTGAGACCGGCTGGCTGAGGATCGCGGCACCCGGTGCGGCAAACACCACCAGCTCATCTTCCAGCCACGGCTCGGTGATCAGCTCGGCCATATGGCACGGCCCCTCAATTAAGCCAATATCGACGCGAAAATCCGCCACGGCGGTGATCACATCCTGACTGTTGCCGACGCTCATCTCCAGCGGCAGCGCCGGGAAATCGCGGCGATAGTTAGCGATCATCCCCGGCAGTAGATAGTTGCCAATGGTGCTACTGGCCGACACGCGCAGCGCGCCGTTATCTTCGCGAAACAGCTGCTCGATTTCCAGCGCCTGCTCCAGCAATCCGACCGCGCGCGGATACAGCAGGCGGCCATGCTCGTTAATGACCAGCCGTTTACCGACGCGGTCAAACAGCTGCACGCTGAGCTGCCCCTCCAGATCGGCGAGGGCGGCGCTGACGGCCGACTGCGACAGCGCCAGCACCTGAGATGCCTGGGTGGTCGATCCGCTTTTCAGCACCTCGGTAAAAACTTCCAGCTGGCGCAGCGTGATATGCATAGTCGTTCCTTACTGTTATTGCGGCGCATCGGGCCTCGATCAGACGATGACGCGTTAACACTTATAGTGGTTAATTATAAATATATAATCAATTTCTCTTTTATACCAGCCCCCCTCATTATGTGGATATTGCATAAGGAGAAGAGATCATGGCTGAACTGAATATTACTCATCATCATCCGCGTCCAACGCGTTTTGCTCCCGGCGTATTGCTGGCGCTGGTTATTGCCGCTGCGGCGATCTGGCTGGGCAACCAACCGCATATCGCCGCGCTGGGCCTGGGATCGTTAACGCTGGCGATTATCGGCGGGATCGTGGTCGGTAATAGCGTCTATCCGCGCATTGCCGTGCGCTGTGACAGCGGGGTCGTGCTGGCCAAACAGCGCCTGCTGCGCGCCGGTATCGTGCTGTATGGTTTTCGCTTAACTCTGCAACAGCTTACTGATGTCGGCATTAGCGGTGTGATTATCGATGCGCTGACGCTCAGCTCCACCTTCGTGCTTGCCTGCTGGCTGGGGCAGCGCGTGCTGGGGCTGGACCGTGATACCAGCTGGCTGATCGGCGCGGGTAGCAGCATCTGCGGCGCCGCGGCGGTACTGGCGACCGAGCCGGTGGTGAAAGCGGACCCGGCCAAAGTCGCGGTCGCCATTGCGACGGTAGTGATTTTCGGCACGCTGGCAATCTTTATCTATCCGCTGATGTGGCCGCTGGTGAGCCACTGGCTGCCGCAGGTCAGCGCCAGTGAATTCGGCGTCTATACCGGTTCCACCATGCATGAAGTGGCGCAGGTAGTGGCCGCCGGTCACGCGATTGGCCCGGATGCGGAGAACTCAGCGGTCATCGCCAAGCTGCTGCGCGTGATGATGCTTGCGCCGTTCCTGGTGCTGCTGGCAGCGCGGGTGCGCCGCAGTGACAGCAGCAAAAGCAGCGGACCGATTACCTTCCCGTGGTTCGCGCTGATGTTCATTGTGGTCACGCTGTTTAACTCGCTGCATCTGCTGCCGCCGGTGGTGATTAGTTATATCAATCAGCTGGATAACATCTTACTGGCAACGGCGATGGCGGCGCTTGGCCTGACCACCCATGCTGGCTCACTGAAAAAGGCGGGCCTGAAACCGCTGCTGCTCGGACTGATGCTGTTTGTCTGGCTGATTGTCGGTGGCGGTGCGATCAATCTGGCGGTCGCGCATTTGATGGCATAATTCCTGCCGTTTTCCGGTTATGATGATGCGCCTGCATTGCGCAGAATCATTAACAGGAGAACGGCATGAAATATATCGGTGCCCACGTCAGCGCGGCTGGCGGTGTGGATCAGGCGGTACAACGCGCATATGAACTGGAAGCGACTGCTTTCGCGCTCTTTACCAAAAACCAGCGCCAGTGGCGCGCGTCTCCGCTGACTGATGAAGTGATTTCCGCCTTTCGCCTCGCCTGTGAAAAGTATCACTACACGCCCGGGCAGATCCTGCCGCACGACAGCTACCTGATTAACCTCGGCCACCCGGTGAGTGAAGCGCTGGAGAAGTCGCGCGAAGCTTTCCATGATGAAGTAACGCGCTGCATGCAGCTCGGCCTGACGCTGCTGAACTTCCATCCCGGCAGCCATCTGCATCAGATTAGCGAAGAGGATTGCCTGAAGCGTATCGCCGAGTCGATCAATATCGTGCTGGATAAAACCGAAGGGGTGACGGCGGTGATCGAAAACACCGCCGGTCAGGGCAGCAATCTTGGCTTCCGCTTTGAACATCTGGCCGCGATTATCGACGGCGTTGAGGATAAATCCCGCGTCGGCGTCTGCATTGATACCTGCCATGCATTTGCCGGGGGCTACGATCTGCGCACGGAAGAAGAGTGCGTGAAAACCTTTGCCGAGTTTGAGCGTATCGTTGGCTTCCAGTATCTGCGCGGGATGCACCTTAATGATGCCAAGAGCGAGTTTAACAGCCGCGTCGACCGTCACCACAGTCTTGGCGAAGGCAACATTGGTAAAACGGTGTTTAGCTGGCTAATGAAGGATGCGCGTTTTGACGGGATCCCGATGATTCTGGAAACCGTTAACCCGGATATCTGGAAAGATGAGATTGCGTGGCTGAAGTCGGAACAGCGTTAAAAAAGTAGGGGTCAGGCATGCCTGACCCCTTTTGATAACCTGTTACCAGGGCGAGGCATGCAGGGCGAGGCATGCCTCGCCCCTACGGTGATAAGATTACACTTTCAGTGCTTCTGCTTCCGGGCGCTTCAGCACCGCGTAAGCCAGGCCAGCAATGAGCGTACCGACGATAATCGCCCCCAGGTAGCCCAGCACCGGGGTGATAGCGCCAGGGATCAGCAGTACAAACAGACCGCCGTGTGGCGCCATCAGTTTGGCACCAATCGCCATCGACATCGCACCCGTTACCGCACCACCGATGATGCAGCAAGGCAGGACGCGCATCGGGTCACGCGCCGCAAACGGAATCGCACCTTCAGAAATAAAGCACAGTCCCAGTACCAGCGCCGCTTTGCCGCCTTCCTGCTGACCCTTGTTGAACTTCTTACGCGCAACCAGCGTCGCCAGGCCCATCGCCAGCGGTGGCACCATACCGGCGGCCATAATCGCTGCCATAGGCGCGTAGGTTTGTGAGCTTAACAGCCCAACGCCGAACGCGTAGGCCACTTTGTTCACCGGGCCGCCCATATCAGTACACATCATGCCGCCGAGAATCGCCCCCAGTACGACCGCGTTGGCGGTACCCAGGTTCGCCAGCCAGGCGGTCAGACCGGACATAATGCCGGCAACCGGTGTGCCCACGACGTAGATCATCAGCAGACCGGTGATCAGGCTGGCAACCAGCGGAATGATCAGGATCGGCTTCAGCGCTTCCATACTGGTCGGCAGTTTCACCTTCGAGCTGAGGAACTTCGCGGCATAGCCGGCAATGAAACCGGCGATAATCCCACCAAGGAAGCCGGCGTTAATGCTGGTGGCAATCATCCCGCCAATCAGCCCCGGGGTCAGACCCGGACGGTCGGCAATCGAGAAGGCAATAAAACCTGCCAGCACCGGCACCATCAGGGCGAAGGCACTGCCACCCCCGATCTGCATCAGCGCCGCAGCCAGCGTACCCTGCTCTTTAAACGCGGTGATACCAAAGGCAAACGACAGCGCGATGCTCAGACCCCCTGCGACCACCATCGGCAGCATGTAAGAGACGCCGGTCAGCAGATGACGATAAGCCCCCGCTTTCTCTTTCTTATCTTCGGTAGCGGAAGAGTGGCCGCCCTGCGGCTGATATGGCTTGGCTTCCGCCACGGCCTTATCCAGTTCCTGCGCGGTTTTCTTCAGCGCAAGTCCGGTAGAGGTGCGGTACATCGGCTTGCCGGCAAACTTCGCCAGATCCACTTCAATATCCGCCGCGACGATCACCAGGTCGGCCTCTGCCACTTCTTCCGCAGTGATTGCGTTACCCGCGCCCACTGAACCACGGGTTTCCACCTTCACCCACCAGCCGCGCTTTTTCGCTTCGGTGTCGATGGCTTCCGCCGCCATAAAGGTGTGCGCCACGCCGGTCGGGCAAGCAGTGACGGCCACGATGCGTTTTGGCCCTTTGCTGGCGGCCGCAGCCGGTGCCGGTGCCGCGCTCACCGCTGGCGCAGTGTACGGCTGGGCGTCAGTCTGCGCTTTCGCCAGCACTTGTGCAGGTTCGCGCATCAGCTGCTCGATATCCGCCAGATAGATGGCTTTACCGTTCAGCGTGCTGTCCGCTGGAATATTTTTACCTGCAACAATGACCTGGTCCGCCTCTGCCGGATTATCCGTCAGCGTCAGACCGGCTTTTGCAGCAGCCGCAGTGGTGATATTTTTTGCCAGATAGCCCGTTGCCAGTCCCAGCGAAGAATCGATTATCAGCAGCGTTTTCATTTAGCTTCTCCTGCTGTTAGTTATAGGGTTGTAGGTCGACACGCGCCATCATCGCGGCCAACTGGGTACGATCGGTAACGCCCACGTTGCTCTGGCTGACGGCCATCGCCGCCACTGCCGTTGCAAGACGCAGTGTATGCTCGCTGGATTCGCGCATCAGCAGGCCGTAGATCAGCCCGCCAACCATCGAATCACCGGCACCCACGGTGCTTACAACTTCACAGGCAGGTGGTTTTGCAATCCATTCGCCTGAAGCATTCACCCACAGCGCCCCTTCGGCACCGAGAGAGATCACCACGTGTGCGATACCCTGCTCACGCAGCGCATGTGCTGCTTCAATCACATCTTGTAATGTCGGGAGTTTACGCCCCGCCCAGATTTCCAGCTCGCGGCGGTTAGGCTTGACCAGCCACGGCGCGGCTTTCAGGCCAGCGACCAGCGCCTCACGGCTGCTGTCAAAAATAATGCACGGGCAGTGGGTACGCAGCTGCGTCATCCATTCGGTGAACGCATCCGGATCGACGCCTGCTGGCAGACTGCCGCTGACGCAGACCATGTCGAACTGACCCAGCCAGGTCAGCGAGTCGGCGGTGAAGCGCTCCCAGTCCTGAGCGGTGACTTCAAAACCTGAGAAGTTCAGGTCGGTCACGTCGCCGTCTTTTTCAGTCAGCTTTACGTTGATACGCGTGCGCCCTTCCACCACCTGGAAGCGGTTGGCGATGCCAAGGTCGCTAAACAGGTGCTGGAAGCCGTCCTGATTCTCTTTGCCGAGGAAGCCGCCAACGGTGACGTCGATGCCGAGATCCTTCAGCACTTTGGCCACGTTGATGCCCTTGCCCGCCGCGTGCAGCCCGGTGGTTTTTACCAGGTTGACTTCTCCGCGTTCAACTTCCGGCACGTACCCGACCAGGTCATAGGCCGGGTTGAGGGTAATGGTGGCTACGCGTCTGCTCATGCTGCCCCCTCACCCAGGCCGGAAGCGATGGCGGCGCCGATGGCATCCAGCGCGGCGCGGGCATCTTCACCGCTGGCGGTGAAGCGCAGACGGTGGCCTTTTTTCACGCCCAGCGCGACCACTTTCATCAGGCTGCGGCCGTTAGCGGGCTTGCCGCTGCCGTCGAGGTTAGTCACGGTGACATCACAGTTGAACTGCTTGATCACGCTGACCAGGGCGGTGCCCGGACGGGCATGCAGGCCATGTTCATTACGAATGCTGAACTCTTCGGTCAGCACGTCTGCCTGCTCGGACACTTCGCTGGTTAACAGCGCGAGGATCCGGGCGGCATCGGCGCTCAGCAGGCGATCGGCTTTCTGCTGGATCAGCAGATCGCTTAAATAGTTGAGCACGGTTAACGGCTGGTCATCGGCGACGGATACGGTGATCAGCAGCTGTGCAGTTTCACCATTAACATCAAATGGTGCGGCAGCGCGGCTGATTGCCACGGCGCTGGCGAGGTTACCGCTGGTGCTGTCGCTCAGCCAGATGCCCTGCCCGAGGTTCAGCGGCTTACCGGCAATCACGCAGGTCAGGAATGAGGCATCTACCGCGCCCGCCTGCTGTAAACGCCCGGCGTTCAGCGCCTGCAGGGTCATCAGATCGCTGGCTGCAACGTCGGTGGCAATCAGCGAGGTATCAAATTTGAATTCGGCGGCCAGCTTCTCACCCATCAGGATGCTGCGCAGAGTTTCGGCGGAGTCGGCCGTTTTCAGCTGTTCCGTTACGCTGTCATCGCTCAGTACGTGCGTCAGCTGGCGCAGCAGTGCCAGATGCTCGTCAGACTTCGCCGCAATGCCGATCACCACATAGGCGGTCTGATCGTCACCCCAGGCGATGCCCTGCGGGAACTGGAATACCTGCACGCCGGTTTTCAGCACCAGGTCGCGGGTATCGGTGGTACCGTGCGGAATAGCGATGCCGTTACCCAGATAGGTAGAGGTCTGCTGTTCACGCGCCAGCATGCCGTTTACGTAGCCTTCGCCCACGTTACCTGCTGCGGTCAGCGCGGCAGCAACCTGACGAATGGCATCCTGTTTGTCGCCGGCCTGGGCACCAGGCTTAATGGCGTTGAGTTCTAACTGGAACATGGTTCTCCTCGCTGCTGAATTTGAATCGTTTCAGCTAATTTGAGAAAAAAAGCGCTATCACCTTGATAACAACCTGAAGCGACAACGCTGAAACGTTTCAATGAGTTTGGTCCCGTTAGCGGATCCGTTGCAAGTTTTACTGTGAACGGCGTAGCAGATTTTTGATGTCCCGCACATTTCATCAAGGTTTTTCGGAAAAAGAGCCCCTTAACCCAAATAGCTGAAGCCCTGCTGAAGCCAGACGGCACAGGGCTTTATTGTGCAAAAAGTGCGTTAATTCCACACACTTGCGCAAAGGATTGCAAAAGCATTCCCGCCCGCTGGATAACGGCGTAAAATCTCGCCGTTTTTCCTTATCAGGCCCGATGACCCCATGCAAATACCCGCTGCACCCGCCAGAACCTTGCCCGGCAACCGCTCGCTGGCCTTCCTCGTGCTGGCTTTTATCTCTGGCCTCGCCGGGGCGCTGCAGACCCCGACCCTCAGCCTGTTTCTTACCACCGAAGTGCAGGTGCGGCCTTTTATGGTTGGGCTGTTTTTCACCTTTAATGCGGTCATTGGCATTCTGGTCAGCCAGCTGCTGGCGCGTTACTCGGACCGTAAAGGCGACCGAAAAACGTTAATCCTTTACTGCTGCCTGCTCGGTGCGCTGGCTTCCCTGCTGTTTGCCTGGAACCGCAACTATTTCGTGCTGCTACTCACTGGCGTGATGCTTTCCAGCTTTGGCAGCAGCGCGACCTCGCAAATGTTTGCGCTGGCGCGTGAGCACGCCGATAAAACCGGGCGCGAGAGCGTGATGTTCAGCTCGGTGATGCGCGCACAGATTTCTCTGGCGTGGATGATAGGCCCACCTTTAGCCTTTGCGCTGGCGCTCGGCTATGGTTTCCGCACCATGTATCTCACCGCCGCCATTGCCTTTGTGCTGTGCGCGGTCATTGTGCGCTACCTGCTGCCGTCAATGCGCAAAACGACGCAGGTGACCGCAAAACCCATTCAGGCGCCGCGCCAGCACCGCCGCGCTACCCTGACGCTGTTTATCGCCTGCACCCTGATGTGGTCCTGCAACGGGCTGTATCTGATTACCATGCCGCTATACGTAGTCAATGAACTGCATCTGCCGGAGAAGCTGGCGGGGATCATGATGGGGCTGGCGGCCGGGCTGGAGATCCCGATCATGCTGCTGGCGGGCTATTACGCTAAGCGCTTTGGCAAACGCCTGTTAATGCGCATCGCCGCCGTTGCCGGGCTGCTGTTTTACACCGGCACGCTGCTGTTTGATGGTGAGATGCAGATGCTGGTGTTGCAGGGGCTGAACGCGGTGTTTATCGGTATCCTCGCGGGTATTGGCATGATCTACTTCCAGGATATGATGCCCGGCCAGGCCGGAGCGGCCACTACGCTGTTCACCAACTCAACGCGGATGGGCTGGATTGTTGGCGGCGCGCTGGCGGGTGCCGTGGCGCAGTTCTGGAGCTATCATGGCGTATTGTGGTTTGCGGTGGTGATGATGGCGGCAGCAATCGCCTGCCTGTTACGCGTGCCGGAACCAAAAGTGCAGAGTTGTGAAGTGGCACAAGGGTAATTCAGGGCGCGGTTTGCGCCTCCAGATCCAGCAGAAACACCATCGCCTGCTGGCGGCTACTGCCGCACATCGTCAATTCCGGCTGCAGCCCGGCACAGACTTTGGGCCGCAGCGGGGAGCCGAATATTTTGCAGCGCGACTGGCTGTCGAGCTGCACGCAGGGTGTGTTTGCCGGTTTGCCGTTCGGCATGCCGGGAATAGGCGATGAAATTGACGGTGCTGTACAGCAGGCACCACATCCGGCACGACATTCCATCACTGACCCCCCTGTAATAAGATCGCGACAATAGCAGCTCGCCCTGCTGAATACTATTGTTTAACGATGGCCCGATCGGGTCGACCAAAAAAGAAGGTCGCCCCCTGCGATCTCCCGAGATTTTGATGATCTTCCGACCAGATATTTTCACTGCGCCATCTTGCCTGGCGGCAGCGGCGCGAGTAACGTGTCGCGATAATTTATCCTCTTCACGACGAGACCTGTTTTATGCCAAGAGCGAACGAAGTTAAAAAGGGCATGGCGATCAATTACAATGGCAAGCTGCTGTTAGTCAAAGATATTGATGTACAAAGCCCCAGCGCCCGTGGCGCGTCTACCCTTTATAAGATGCGCTTTACCGATGTGCGTACCGGCCTGAAAGTCGAGGAGCGCTTCAAAGGCGATGACCTTCTCGACACCATCCAGCTAAGCCGCCGTCAGGTCACCTTCTCCTATATTGACGGTGACGAGTACGTGTTTATGGATGACGAAGACTACACCCCTTACAACTTTAAGCAGGAGCAGATTGAAGACGAGCTGCTGTTCCTGCCGGAAGGCGGCATTCCGGGTATTCAGGTGCTGACCATGGACGGCCAGATTCTGGCGCTGGAGCTGCCGCAAACGGTGGACATGGAAATCGTTGAAACCACGCCTGGCATTAAAGGCGCTTCCGCCAGCGCCCGCACCAAACCGGCCAAAATGAGTACCGGCCTGGTGGTGCAGGTGCCGGAATACCTGAGCAACGGCGACAAAATCCGCATTCACATCCCGGAACGCCGTTACATGAGCCGCGCTGACTAGCCTTCGCCTGCGACCATAAAAAAGGCGCGGTCTGATGACGGCGCCGTTGATGTTATGTTATAACAACTTAATTACGATTACTGATACTCTACCGTGACAATCCCCACTCTTCGCTGCGCATCAATCCAGTGGATTTTGCTGCTGCCGATATTGTAGGGCAACTGCTGTGCGGTCGTGCTGTTCAGTGCCAGCGTGCTGACTTTTGTCTTGCCGTTGCGCTGACAGGAGACATTAACCTGGGTTTTATTCACATCGGAATCGCAGAGAGACTCAACGATACTGCCTTGAAAATTAATAACACCCGTACCGCTCGTTGATTGACTATTCCCTGCCATAACACTGCTCGTCCATGAGGCGAATAGCACCACGGCCGCAGCCGAAAGAATGCTTTTCATGCTCACCTCATCGTTTATTGTGTTCCTTATTAGGATAGCCAATTACAATTAGTTACATGATGAAAACAAATCACGGTAAAGAACGATAAATATCATTAAAGTTTCTTCAAGGAGTGCCGATGACCCGCGTAAATCTGATTACTGGCTTTCTCGGAAGCGGAAAAACCACCACCCTGCGCCATCTGCTGGCCAGCAAACCTGCTGGTGAGAACTGGGCGGTGCTGGTAAATGAGTTCGGCGAAATCGGTATCGATGGTGCCCTGCTGGCGGAGAGCGGCGCGGTTCTGAAGGAAATACCCGGCGGCTGCATGTGCTGCGTCAACGGCCTGCCAATGCAGGTCGGGCTAAATATGCTGCTCAAGCAGACCCGGCCCGACCGCCTGCTGATTGAACCCACTGGTCTTGGCCACCCTAAACAGATTCTGGATATGTTATCGGCGGCGGTATATCAGCCGTGGATCGATCTGCGCGCCACGCTTTGCCTGCTTGATCCGCGCCAGCTGGCGGATAATCGCGTCGTAGAAAATGAAAACTTCCGCGATCAGCTGGCTGCCGCCGATATCATTATTGCCAATAAGCAGGATCGCTGGGATGAGGTCACGCAAAGGGCGCTCAGCCAGTGGCAGCAGGATTTCGGCCAGGCGCGGCCGCTGGTGCGCACCTCTCAAGGCACCATCGACGCCGCCCTGCTCGATCGGCCGCGCAGCAATCAGCAGGCATTACCCTCCCCTTTGCACCACCATCACGGCGCCCCCTCACCGCTGGCCTCGCTGCGGCTGAATGAAAATTCCCGCTGGCGCCGCGCGCTGAATCAGGGCCAGGGCTACTATGCGGCGGGCTGGATTTTCGACAGTGACACCGTATTCGACACCATCGGCCTGCTTGAATGGGCGCGACTGGCGCCCGTTTCGCGCGTAAAGGGCGTGCTGCGGATCGCCGAGGGCCAGGTGAGCATTAACCGCCAGGGCGCCGACTTCCATATCGAAACCCGCCAGTTGCCGCCGCCGGACAGTCGGATTGAGCTTATTCACCAGGAACAGTCCGACTGGAATATTTTACAAAGTGCTTTGTTGAGCCTTCGTTTATAATCTCAGGCATACTCTACGCCGCGACATTTCTTAATAAATCCTTAATCACAATGACAACTAAACGCCTGCTAACCATACTGGCCCTGAACGCTGCGGGCTTTGCGCTGTTCTTCTCGTGGTATCTGCCGGAGAATCATGGCCAGTGGTTTATCCTCGACAAGACGATTTTCTACTGGTTTAACCAGCATCTGGTGACTAACCAGGCCCTGCTGTGGCTGGTAGCCATCACCAACTTTCGCGCGTTTGACGGCGTGTCGCTGCTGGCGATGGGTGCGCTGTATCTGCACTTCTGGCGCCGTGAAACCCCACAGGGGCGCCGCCGGATGTTGGCGATTGGCATCACGATGCTGATTACCGCGGTCGGTCTTAACCAGTTAGGGCATTTGATCCCGGTCTCTCACGGCAGCCCGACGAAGTTCTTCCCGGACGTCAACCACGTCACCAGGCTGACCGGCATCCCGACTAAAGACTCCTCTGCGGACAGCTTCCCGGGCGATCACGGCATGATGCTGATGATATTCGCCTGCTTTATGCTGCGTTATTTCACCCGTCGCGCGTTTGCCGTCGCTGTGGTTATCGTGCTGGTATTTGCTCTGCCGCGCGTAATGATTGGCGCCCACTGGTTTACCGATATCGCCGTGGGCTCGTTATCGATAGTGCTGGTTGGTATGAGCTGGTGGCTGATCACTCCGGCGAGTGATTATCTGGTGAACTGGCTGGATCGAAACCTGCCGGGAAAATATAAGCCGCGGAAATAATTTATCGGCAGTAGCGAAACGGCGGGGAATATTTCCTCGCCTGCTGCTGCGATAATTGAAATTAATTAGTCTGCTAACGAAGCGTGATAAATAGAATTTGTTATGCTCTGGCCCGCACAAAACCCTCTGATTTTCCCATCCGTCCAGCCCGATAATTCTGATTTTAACTTGACTATGAGCGCGTTGTTGCAAAATTGCACTTAGGTGCACACGGTTGCGCTGCAAATTGACGATAATGTAACCAATTCGTTGCGTAATGATTTCACATCACAAAAACCTATAAAAAACTGCTTAAAACCCCTCGCCATGCGGCTTGTAATCGGTTAACCTCACTTTCAATTAGACGATCTGGCTAAAGTATTTCGGTAAGTTACATTTTAAAGTGTGCTAAATCACACATTTTAACGTTTTCCGAATTGTCTTAGCTCACCGGACTAATTAATCTCGTTTCGCTCCGTCACTTTTCTAACGACTTGGTCGTTAAGGACTTCAAGGGATCACAAACATAATGGTCAAGTCTCAACCTATTCTGAGATATGTTTTGCGGGCGCTCCCCGCTGTCGCGTTAGCGGCGCTGTTGTCAGCATGTAGTTCGAACAGCGGACACAATGTACAAACTGATACTCATGCAGTAAAAAGCCAGAACGGTTTTTTACTTCAAGCGTCTCAGGATGAATTCGAACAGATGGTTCAGAATGTGGATATCAAATCCCGCCTGATGGACCAGTACGCGGACTGGAAAGGTGTGCGTTACCGCTTAGGCGGTACCAGCAAGCGCGGCGTTGATTGCTCCGCCTTTGTACAGAACACGTTCCGTGAGCAGTTTGGCCTGGATCTGCCCCGCTCGACCTATGAGCAGGAAGATACCGGTAAAAGTATTCAGCGCACGAAATTGCGCCCGGGTGATTTAGTTCTGTTCCGTGCAGGCTCCACGGGTCGTCATGTCGGTATTTATATCGGTAATGATAACTTCGTTCATGCCTCCACCAGCAGCGGTGTGATGATTTCTAACCTGAATGACTCATACTGGAAAAATCGCTACCGCGATGCACGTCGCGTACTGAGCCATACGCAAAGCTAACTTCCGATCTCCTGAAGTTCGCGAAACACGAGATATGCAAACGCTGCCCAGGCAGCGTTTTTTTTTGCCTGATTTTCAGCGCAAATAGCGGCGCTGAAAAAGGATTGATACACATCAATAATCATAGAGACAGAACGGCCAGCGCCGTTATATTCTCATGGGCTTCACCAGAGAGCAGTATTTGACGACAACATAATAAGAACCGGCGAAAACGGGAGAAAACACCCAATGCCACTCACCACCACCGTCAGGCGGCATGTGACGCATCCGCGCAGGATAATCTGCCTGAGTGCGGCAATGGGGCTGCTCTTTTTTCTGTTATTTGTTGCTATCACGCTGATCCTGACCTGGAACCGGCGCTCCGAAGGCCATAACCGGCTTGCCGGATATACGCAGTCTTATGTCATCAACGTTTTCGATGAGCTGAAAACCACCCTGTTGCCCTTGCAGGGCGCGACGCAGGCTCCCTGTGAGCAGGTTCGCAGTGATTTAACCCAGCGCGCGGCCTTTGCGGCCAATATTCGCGCCATCCTGCTGGTGAAAGATCACAGCGCTTTTTGTTCATCCGCCACCGGCCCCATGGCGCTGGATATCGATGAAATCTCACCCGAAACCGACGCCAGCCGAGCCGTGGATATTCGCCTGATCCCCGGAACGCCAATGGTGCGCAACACACCCGCTATCGTGCTGTGGCTGAAGAATGCTTCCCAGCCCGGCAGTGGGATTTTTACCACGCTGAATATCAACCTGACCCCTTACCTGCTGCTCGCTTCGCGCCAGCAGGAGATCAGCGGTATGGCGATTGCCGCCGGGCAGAGGGCGCTGACCACCTGGAATGACAAAGTGGTCAACCGCAGTCAGCTGCCCGCCAGCCCGCTGCGTAAAATCGCCATTCCGGGCTATCCACTCACGCTCTATCTGTATGGCGAAGTGCTGCCCGGGCGCGATGTTCATATTATTTTGCTGGCCGGGCTGCTGCTGGGCGTGCTGATTACCTGCGGCTGCTTCCTGCTGTTGACCCTGCGCCTGCGCCCCGGCAAGGAGATCCTGCTGGGGATTAAGCGCGGCGAGTTTCACGTTGAGTACCAGCCGGTCATTGATGCCAGCAGCGGCAAACCCTACGCGATCGAAGCACTGCTACGCTGGACGCATCCGACCGAGGGACGCATTCCACCGGACTCCTTTATCAGCTACGCCGAAGGGCAAAACCTGATCGTCCCACTAACCCGCCATCTGTTTCGCCTGGTGGCGCGCGATGCTCATCGCCTGCGTCACGCCGTGCCTAAGGGCACCAAAATGGGTGTTAATCTCTCCCCTGCTCATCTGGTTCATCCGACCTTCCGTCAGGACGTCAACGACTGGATTAGCGCGATGCCTGCAGACCACTTTGGCTATATGTTTGAGATTACCGAACGCTCCATGGTGGCTGAGGCAAATGCCGATGAGGTGTTCGACTGGATCCGCGAGCGCGGAATTAAAATTGCCATTGATGATTTCGGCACCGGTCACAGTGCCCTGATCTATCTGGAAAAGTTCCAGTTTGACTACCTGAAGGTTGACCGTGGCTTTGTGCAGAGCATCGGCATGGAGACGGTAAACTCACCGGTGCTGGACACCGTGCTGAGCCTGGCGAAAAAGCTTAATCTTAAAACCGTGGCCGAAGGGGTGGAAACCGGAGAACAGGCGCTATGGTTAATTAACCGCGGCGTGACCCATATGCAGGGTTATCTGTTTAGTCGTCCGCGCGGCGTGGCGCAGCTGATCGAATATTATCTGCAGCAGCAGGTACCGGCTAAAATTCTCAGCGTCAACCTCTAGCAGATACTGTCAAAGCGGGTAAAAAGCCTTTAATATCATTGCTCCGCCCGGCTAATGGTGTCAGGCTTACGCAGATTACTGACCCGTCACAGGTGGGAGCCGATGAAACCATGATTGCGCGTATTGTTGCCCTGACGCTATTTGCCCTGACCGCCAGCGTTGCACAGGCGGAAAAGATTAATGTGAGCTACAGCTTTGCTCAGCTGGGTACAGCGAAATACGCCAGCGGTTTCAACCACTTTGATTATGCCGACCCGGCCGCACCGAAAGGCGGTAGCATTACCCTCTCCGCCATTGGCACCTACGACAACTTTAACCGCTACGCCATGCGCGGCAACCCGGCCGTAGGAACGGAGTCGCTGTACGACACGCTGTTTACCTCCTCGGATGATGAAACCGGCAGCCTTTACCCGCTGGTGGCCGAGTTCGCGCGTTACCCGGATGATTACCGCTGGGTTGAGGTCAGTATCAATCCGCGCGCGCGTTTCCACGACGGTACGCCGATTACCGCTGAAGATGCGGCCTTCACCTTTAATATGTTTATGACCCAGGGCGTGCCCCAATATCGCGTGATCTATAAGGGCGTAACGGCAAAAGCCATTTCGCGCCTGACGGTACGTTTTGAGCTGCCAAAGTCGGACCGTGATCAGATGCTCTCTTTGCTGTCGTCGAAAGTTTTTCCGAAAAGCTTCTGGAAAGATCACAACCTCGCCGACCCGCTGCCGTCACCGCCACCGTCCAGCGGTCCGTACCGCATCACTGCCTATAAAGTGGGCCAGTCAGTCACTTATACACGGGTGAAAAACTACTGGGCTGCAAACCTGCCGGTGAATAAAGGCCGCTACAATTTCGACACCATGCGCTATGACTACTATCTGGACGATAATGTCGCCTTTGAAGCGTTTAAGGCCGGGGCATTTGATTTCCGTGCCGAAGGCTCGGCAAAAAAATGGGCGACGCAGTACAGCGGCAATAACTTTGAACGCGGCTATATCGTTAAGGAAGAGGTTCCAAATACCGTCAGCACCGATACCCAGTGGCTGGCGTTTAATATCCAGAAGCCGCAGTTTGCCGACCGCCGCGTGCGTGAAGCACTCTCCCTGCTGTTTGATTTTGAATGGATGAACAAAGCACTGTTCTATAACGCCTACCAGCGCGTCGACAGCTATTTCCAGAACACCGAATACGCGGCGCGCAACTACCCGGATGCCAAAGAGCTGGAAATTTTAGGGCCGTTAAAAGGCCAGTATCCTTCGGACGTGATTGATAAGATCTATCAGCCGCCAAAGTCGGACGCTTCAGGCTATGACCGCAGCAAACTGATGCAGGCGCTGGATTTGCTGAAGCAGGCGGGCTGGCAGCTGAAAAATCAGCAGCTGGTGAATGTGAAAACCGGCCAGCCATTCCGCTTCGAACTGCTGCTGCGCAGCGGCGGCAACGACCAGTGGGTGCTGCCGTTCCAGCATAATCTGGCGCGTATTGGTATTACGATGAACGTGCGCCAGGTTGACAGCTCACAGTACCTGGCGCGCCTGCGCAAGCGCGATTTCGATATGCTGCCTACGCGCTACCTGGCGTTTGCCACCCCAGATGCGCAGCTGCAGATTGTTTGGGCTTCCGCCTATATCGACTCTTCATGGAACACGCCGGGCGTGACCAGCCCGCTGGTGGATAATCTGATTGCGCAGATTGTGCAGCATCAGGGCGACAAAGATGCCCTGCTGCCGCTTGGCCGCGTGCTGGACCGGGTGCTGCTGTGGAACTATTACATGATCCCGATGTGGTATGCCGCCAACGATCGCTATGCGTACTGGAACAAGTTCTCGATGCCGACCACGCGCCCGACCTATGCGCAGGGCATCGACAACTGGTGGTACGATGTCAATAAAGCCGCACAGCTGCCGGCGCAACGTCGTTAAGGAGCCAGACTGTGGGTGCTTATTTAATTCGTCGCTTATTACTGATTATTCCCACGCTGTGGGCGATTATTACTATCAACTTCTTTATTGTGCAGATTGCCCCCGGTGGCCCGGTCGATCAGGCGATTGCCAATATTCAGTTCGGCCAGACCACCGGCATGCCTGGCGCCGCCGGAGAGGGCGCGGCGCACGGGCGCAGTTCGCTCAATGCCTCACCGGGCGACAATCAGTATCGCGGCTCGCGCGGGCTGGACCCGGAGGTGATCGCGGAGATCACCAAACGCTACGGCTTTGATAAGCCGCTGCACGAGCGCTACTTCACCATGCTATGGAACTACATTCGTTTCGACTTCGGTGACAGCCTGTTCCGCAGCAGCTCGGTGATCCAGCTGATTAAAGAGAGCCTGCCGGTTTCGGTGACGTTAGGGCTGTGGAGCACGCTGATCATCTACCTGGTGTCGATCCCGCTGGGGATCAAAAAGGCGGTGCGCAACGGCAGCGCGTTTGATATCTGGAGCAGCACGCTGATCATTGTCGGCTACGCCATCCCCTCCTTCCTGTTCGGTATCATCATGATCGTGCTGTTTGCCGGCGGCAGCTACCTCGACTGGTTCCCGCTGCGTGGCCTGGTATCCCCGCAGTTCGACACGCTGCCGTGGTACGGCAAGGTCACAGATTATCTGTGGCATATCTGCCTGCCGGTGCTGGCAACCGTGATTGGTGGCTTCGCTACGCTGACCATGCTGACGAAAAACTCGTTTATGGATGAAATCCGCAAGCAGTATGTGGTGACCGCACGCGCAAAGGGGCTGGACGAGAAAAAGATCCTTTATCGCCACGTGTTCCGCAATGCCATGCTGCTGGTGATTGCCGGGTTCCCGGCCACCTTTATCAGCATGTTCTTTACCGGATCGCTGCTGATTGAAGTGATGTTCTCGCTCAACGGCCTCGGGCTGCTGGGCTATGACGCCACCATCCAGCGCGATTACCCGGTGATGTTCGGCACGCTGTATATTTTCACCCTGATCGGCCTGCTGCTCAATATTCTCAGTGACATCACCTATACGCTGGTCGACCCACGTATTGATTTTGAGGGCCGCTAATGAGCCGTTTAAACCCGATTAATCAGGCGCGCTGGGCGCGATTCCGCCATAACCGCCGCGGCTACTGGTCGCTGTGGATTTTTGCCGTGCTGTTTGCCCTGTCGCTGGGCGCAGAGCTGCTGGCCAACGATAAGCCGCTGGTGGTGCACTATCACGACCGCACCTATTTCCCGCTGCTGGTGAACTATACCGAAAGCGACTTCGGCGGCCCGCTGGAGACCCCGGCGGATTATCAGGATCCGTGGCTGAAATCGCGGCTGGCAGCAAACGGCTGGGCAATCTGGGCGCCGGTGCGCTTTGGTGACGACACCATTAACTTTGCCACCGATGTTCCCTTCCCTTCCCCCCCCTCGGCGCAGAACTGGCTGGGCACCGATGCCAACGGCGGTGACGTGCTGGCGCGCATTCTTTACGGCGCCCGCATCTCGCTGCTGTTCGGGCTGATGCTGACGCTGGCCTCCAGCGTGATTGGCATCCTCGCCGGCGCGATTCAGGGCTATTTCGGCGGCAGGGTCGACCTGTGGGGCCAGCGCTTTATTGAAGTGTGGTCGGGCATGCCGACGCTATTCCTGATTATCCTGCTCTCCAGCGTGATCCAGCCCGGCTTCTGGTGGCTGCTGGGCATTACCGTGCTGTTTGGCTGGATGAGCCTGGTGGGGGTGGTGCGTGCCGAATTTCTGCGCACGCGTAACTTTGACTATATCCGCGCCGCGCAGGCGATGGGCGTCAGCGACTGGCGCATTATGTCGCGCCATATGCTGCCCAATGCGATGGTCGCCACGCTCACCTATCTGCCCTTTATTCTCTGCGGCTCAATCACTACGCTGACTTCACTCGATTTCCTCGGTTTTGGTTTACCGATGGGTTCGCCGTCGCTGGGTGAGCTGCTGCTGCAGGGCAAAAACAACCTGCAGGCGCCGTGGCTTGGCCTGACCGCTTTCTTCTCGCTGGCGATCCTGCTGTCGCTGTTAATATTTATCGGCGAAGCGGTGCGCGACGCCTTTGACCCCAGCAAGGTGTATTGATATGGCACTACTCTCGATTCAGGATCTGAGCATTGCCTTTCGTCAGGGCGCGCAAGAGCGCCGCGTGGTCGAGGGGCTGTCGCTGTCGGTCGATGCCGGAGAGACGCTGGCGCTGGTCGGCGAGTCCGGCTCCGGAAAAAGCGTCACCGCCCTGTCGGTGATGCGCCTGCTGCCAACGCCGCCGGTAGTGTATCCGCAGGGTGATATTCTGTTTGCCGGGCAGAGCGTGCTGCACGCCGATGAGCGCACGCTGCGCGGCCTGCGCGGTAACCGCATCGCGATGATCTTTCAGGAGCCGATGGTGTCGCTGAATCCGCTGCACAACATCGAAAAGCAGCTGTACGAGGTGCTGTCGCTGCACCGCGGCATGCGCCGTGAAGCCGCCCGGGCCGAGATGCTCAGCTGCCTTGATCGCGTGGGCATCCGCAATGCCGCGCAGCGCCTGAGTGATTTTCCGCATCAGCTTTCCGGGGGTGAACGTCAGCGCGTGATGATCGCCATGGCGCTGCTGACCCAGCCTGAATTGTTGATCGCCGATGAACCAACCACCGCGCTGGATGTGACGGTGCAGGCGCAGATCCTGGTGCTGTTGAAAGAGCTGAAGCAGGAGATGAATATGGGCCTGCTGTTTATCACGCACAATCTGAATATCGTGCGCCAGTTGGCGGACAGCGTCACGGTGATGCGCAACGGTCAGGCGGTCGAACATAATCGCACCCAGCAGCTGTTCAGCGCACCACAGCATCCCTATACGCAAAAGCTGCTGGACTCAGAGCCAGAAGGCCAGCCTGACCCGGCTGACAGTGCTGCGGAGCCGCTGCTGCGGGTAGAGAATCTGCAGGTGGCCTTCCCAATCAAACAGGGGCTGATGAAGCGCACTGTGGGCTATCACCACGCGCTGAAGTCACTGAGCTTTACGCTGCGCCCGGGTGAGAGCCTTGGGCTGGTGGGGGAATCCGGCTCTGGCAAAAGCACCACCGGGCTGGCCCTGCTGCGCCTGCTGCATTCGCAGGGTGAGATCTGGTTTAAACAGCAGCCGCTGCATTTGTGGAACCGTAAAAAGATGCTGCCGGTTCGCCGTCAGATCCAGGTGGTGTTCCAGGATCCTAACTCATCGCTCAACCCGCGCCTCAACGTGCTGCAGATTATCGCCGAGGGTCTGCAGGTGCACCATCCCGAGCTGAATGAAGCCGAGCGCGAGGCGCGCGTGATAACCGCTATGGAAGAGGTTGGGCTGGACCCGGCTACGCGCCAGCGCTATCCGTCAGAGTTTTCCGGCGGTCAGCGCCAGCGTATTGCCATTGCGCGCGCCCTGATCCTGCAGCCGCAGCTGATCATCCTGGATGAACCGACCTCATCGCTCGACCGTTCGGTGCAAAAGCAGATCCTCGCACTACTGAAAAATCTTCAGCAGCAGCACCGGCTGGCCTATATCTTTATCAGCCACGATCTGCGCGTGGTGCGGTCGTTATGCCATCAGGTGGTGGTGTTGCGGCAGGGAGAGGTGGTGGAACAGGGCATGTGCGAAAGCGTGTTTAGCGCGCCAGCGCAGGAGTATACGCGCCAGCTGCTGGCGTTAGCCTGAGAACGGCTCGGCAATGCCTACGCCAAAGTTTTTCAGACGGCAGGTGGTGGCGCATTCGTCTTCGCGCTGGACGAACAGGCAAGGCTCCCCTTCCCACTCCAGCACCGAACAGCTGAGCTGAATTTCAGCCAGCGCGGCCTCAATCTTCTGCATAATTTCCCACGCAGAAGCCCCGCTGTGGCTGAGCAGGCGCAGCCCGATTAAATCGTCATCGCTGTTCAGGAGGTTGAGTGCGCGTGGTTCGACAGCCATGCCAACAGGCCCGGCGCACCAGCGATAGCTTTGCGGCAAACGATGTACTACTGAATGTTGTAACGTATTCAACAGGGTTCCCCAGAGCGAATTTTAAACAATATTTTCACAAATAATTCACAAGGTAAATCATCAATTGGCGCCAGCAAAGAAACTCATTAATAACTGGCACTATTTACCCTGCAACTGCTTACCCTTCAGCGGGATAAATCCTGCGTTCGGCGGTTTTTTTGAGAGCTACCTCTCATTTATTCGTTATATTTACCGCGTTCGCCGGGCAATCACAACCCATTTTGCTGCAATCTGGTTACTTCTTGCGAAATATTTTTACAAATAATAAACATATTGAACAGGGTTTTAGTGGGGAAGCCAGATGATATGGTTCGAGCGGAGAAAGGGTCTTCATTTGGGCCGGTGCAGATCCTCGGCACGGGGCGACCGGGAAAATGGTCTTCATTGGGAGCGGTGCAAATCCTCGGCACGGGGCGACCGGAAAAAATGGTCTTCATTGGGAGCGGTGCATATCCTCGGCACGGGGCGACCGGAAAAAATGGTCGCCCCCTACGGCGGGCGATTACACTGTAGGGGCTGACCCTCTTTTTCGGTCAGCCCGGAGTCAGCCGGGGGTCAGCCCACCCTATCCGATTTACGTGGCCGTGAAGCGTAGGTAAACAGCACAATCGACACGGTTGCGCAGATAAAGATCGCGCCCACCATCGGCCATGCGCTGTTGAAGGTGATCAGCGACAGCAGTGCGCCAGCCAGTGCCCCCACGCCAAAGCGCAGCGTGCCCGCCAGCGAAGACGCAGTACCGGCCATATGTGGAAACTCTTCCAGGATCACCGCCATTGCATTGGATGAGACCATCGCCACGCAGCCGATAAACATCGCCACGCCAAACACCAGCGGCAGGAAGCCGAGGTTCAGCGCGCTAACGATCACCATCCAGACGCCCATGGTGAACTGGATCAGCAGCCCAAGGCGGAACATCACCAGCGGCCCAAAACGGCGCACGCAGCGGCTGTTAAGCAGCGTCATCAGGAACAGAAACACCACGTTAAGCGCAAAGTAATAGCCGAAATCCTGCGGCGAGATGTGGTTCAGTTCGATGTAAACAAACGGACCGGCATTGAGGAACGAGAACAGCCCGGCAAACGAGAAGCCGCTCGCCAGCATGTAGCTGAATACGCGCTTATGGCGGAACAGCGACAGGAAATTACGCAGGGTGGTGCGCAGGTTAAACTTCTGGCGTTTATCGTGCGGTAACGTCTCTTTGATCTGGGTCACCACCATCACGGTGGTGATGACGGCCGCGGCCGAAATGGTCCAGAAAATCGCGTGCCAGCTCCAAATCAGCAGCAGCCAGCCGCCGACAATCGGTGCCAGCAGCGGTGCAATAGTGGTGACCAGCATCACGAAAGACATCATGCGTGAAAACTCCTCTTTCGAGTAGGTGTCACGCATCAGGGCGCTGATCACCACGCTGCCCGCCGCCGCCGACAGGCCATGCATAAAGCGCAGGACGATCAGCTGATCGATGGTCTGCGCCATGGCACAGGCCCCGGCCGCAATCGCAAAGATCAGCGTGCCAACGGCAATCACCGGTTTGCGGCCAAAGCTGTCCGCCAGCGGGCCATATACCAGCTGCCCGAGCGCGAAGCCAAGAATATAGGCGTTTAGCGTCATCTGTACGCTGCCTGCAGAGACCGAGAATTCGCGGGCGATTTGCGGCAGCGCCGGAAGATACATATCAATCGACAGCGGCATTAACATCGCCAGCAGTCCGAGGATCACCACCAGACCCACAGAGGAATTCTTATCCTTAGCCACGCACCCACCCTTTAAAAAAGTCTTAACGCGCCAAACCGACGCTGGCAATTTCTTCTTCTGTTAACGGACGGTATTCACCCGGTTCCATATCCGCATCCAGGGCAATCGCGCCGATGCGCTCACGGTGCAGGGCCACCACGTGGTTGCCGACGGCGGCGAACATACGTTTAACCTGGTGGTAGCGCCCTTCGCTAATGGTCAGGCGCACCGTCTGCGGGTCAATCACTTCCAGCGTCGCCGGTTTGGTCAGGGTCTTCTCGTTATGCAGCTGCACGCCGTCGGCAAACTGCCGGGCAGTATCGTCAGAGAGCGGCGATTCCAGCGTCACCAAATAGGTTTTCTCGCAGTGATGGCGTGGAGAGGTAATGCGGTGCGACCATTGACCATCATCGGTCATCAGCACCAGCCCGGTGGTGTCGATATCCAGACGCCCGGCGGCGTGCAGTTTGTAAGCGGTCGGTTCAGCGAGGAAATAGAGCACCGTCGGGTGATCCGGGTCATCCGTTGAGCAGACATAGCCCTGCGGCTTATTCAGCATAAAGTAGCGCGGCCCCACCTGAACGTGTAGCGGGTTGCCGTCATATTCTACTGCGCTTTCCGCGCTGAGTTTAAAGGCACCACTGCGTACCACTTCACCGTCAACGGTGATTTTATTGGCGCGAAGTTCGCGTGCGGCGATGGCGCGGCTGACTTCCAGCTGCTGGGAAATAAATTTATCAAGTCGCATTAACTCTGCACTGCCTGTTATTTGGGGTGAAAACGGAAAAATAGGTCTTGAGATGTGGCGTTGGACGCTCATCCAGAATGGAATGCACATTATAGCGGTAGAAACCCACTAGGCACAGAGGGGATCGTACTCGCAGAGTGATTTCGTGGCATAATATGCCTTTGTTGCTGCTTTACGAGTGTTCATGTCGTTTACCCTACGCCCCTATCAGCAGGAAGCAGTGGATGCCACCATCAGCTACTTCCGCCGCTCCAGCCAGCCCGCCGTCATCGTGCTACCGACCGGTGCCGGAAAAAGCCTGGTGATTGCCGAACTGGCACGCGTGGCGCGCGGACGCGTGCTGGTGCTGGCGCACGTTAAGGAACTCGTGGCGCAGAACCACGCCAAGTATCAGGCCTACGGGCTGGACGCCGACATTTTCGCCGCCGGGCTGCAGCGCAAAGAGAGCCGCGCCAAAGTGGTGTTTGGCAGCGTGCAGTCGGTGGCTCGCAACCTTGAGCTGTTCGATGCCGATTTTTCACTATTGATTGTCGACGAGTGCCACCGCATCAGCGACTCCGAAGATAGCCAGTATCAGCAGATTATCAACCAGCTGCGCCAGCATAACCCGCAGCTGCGCCTGCTCGGGCTTACGGCCACGCCTTACCGTCTGGGGAAAGGCTGGATTTACCAGTTCCACTATCACGGCATGGTGCGCGGCGATGAACGGGCGCTGTTCCGCGACTGCATCTATGAGCTGCCGCTGCGCTACATGATCAAACACGGCTTTCTGGTGCCGCCGGAGCGGCTGGATATGCCGGTGGTGCAGTATGATTTTAGCCGCCTGCAGGCGCAGGAAAACGGCCTGTTTAGCGAAGCCGATCTCAATCGCGAGTTGAAACAGCAGCAGCGCATCACGCCGCATATTATTCAGCAGATTGTCGAGTTTGCCGAACAGCGAGAGGGCGTAATGATCTTCGCCGCCACCGTTGAACATGCGCGTGAGGTGCTCGGCCTGCTGCCCGGCAGTAAGGCGCTGATCAGTGCCGGTACCCCGGCCGCCGAACGCGACGCGCTGATCGCCGCCTTTAAAGCCCGGGAGCTGCGCTACATGGTCAATGTGGCAGTGCTGACCACCGGCTTCGATGCCCCGCACGTGGATCTGATTGCCATTCTGCGCCCGACCGAGTCCGTCAGCCTGTATCAGCAGATCGTCGGGCGCGGCCTGCGCCTCAGCCCCGGTAAAACCGACTGCCTGATCCTCGACTATGCGGGCAATCCTCACGATCTGTTCACCCCGGAAGTGGGCGCACCGAAGGGTAAAAGTGATAACCAGCCGGTGCAGGTGTTCTGCCCCGGCTGCGGCTTTGCCAATACCTTCTGGGGGAAGACCACCGCTGACGGCACCATTATTGAGCATTTTGGCCGCCGCTGTCAGGGCGTGCTGGAGGATGATGACGGCCTGCGTGAGCAGTGCGATTATCGCTTCCGTTTTAAAAACTGCCCGCAGTGCAATGCCGAAAACGATATCGCCGCCCGCCGCTGCCGCGAGTGCGACACCATTCTGGTTGACCCGGATGATATGCTGAAAGCCGCGCTAAAGCTGAAGGATGCGCTGGTGCTGCGCTGTGCCGCAATGGTGCTGGAGAGCGGCAGCGACGAACACGGCGAGTGGCTGAAAGCACGCTATTACGATGAAGATGCTACCGAGGTCAGCGAGCGTTTTCGCCTGAAAACCCCGGCGCAGCGTACCGCCTTTGAGCAGCTGTTCCTGCGCCCGCATCAGCGTGCTCCCGGCGTGCCGCTCGGCTGGAAAACCGCCGCCGATGTGATCGCCCTGCAGCCGTTACTGCGCCACCCTGATTTTGTGGTGGCGCGCAAACAGCGCCATTTCTGGCAAATTCGCGAGAAAGTGTTTGATTACCAGGGGCGTTTTCGCCGCGCAAACGAGCTGCGCTGAGTTATTGCATTGCCTGGGGGACGGTATTCGGCTATAATCCCGCCCGCTTTTGCCGGGTTTCACCCGGTCAAAGCTGAACAATCCAGACTGCTGCTGGGTCGCCTGTAGCAGGATTAAAAATTGAAGAGACTTAACTATGTTCACTATTAAAGCAGAAACTCGTAAAGAGCAGGGCAAGGGTGCGAGCCGCCGCCTGCGTACAGCTAACAAATTCCCGGCAATCATTTATGGCGGAAACGAAGCAGCTGTAGCTATCGAACTGGACCACGACTCCGTACTTAACCAGCAGACTAAGCCTGGTTTCTACGAAGAAGTGCTGACTCTGGTTGTAGATGGTAAAGAAACCAAAGTTAAAGTGCAGGCTGTTCAGCGTCACCCGTTCAAGCCAAAACTGCACCACATCGACTTCGTTCGCGCTTAATTGCCCGAGTGAAAATGATGTAAAAGAGACGCCGCATCTGCGGCGTTTTTTTTCGTCTGAATATTGTGGTGATTGGGGGCGGGCCGACCAGAAGGTTCGGCCCCTGAGCCCCTATCAATCACTTCTCGGTAACCCCCCCGGAGCTCAGCCTGAGCCAACAGGAGCGGCAAAAGACGCTCTCTGCGGGCCTCGGCATTCGGCATCCCTCCTGATACCTGGCACCTGTCATCCCGCGATGATATTCAGATCAATTTTTGTGGGGCTACTTCATGAAAGGTTCATCACATCACTACATTTCATGCATATGAAAAACTGTTAACAATCATTCATTAACTAAGGTTTAGCTAAAATATTTTACGCCAGTAGGTTCAATATAATCCTGTAAAGACATCCCCCAGTCTCATCCTGGATGAGGATTATCAAATGAAGCTTAAAGTAGGATAAAAGGTTTTTCTCAGCACGGTTGAACCAGAATATATCCCTTCAGGTCTTGTAAAGTAGCTTTTGTATCGTTTTATAAGGATACCAACCAAACCTCACCCTGGAGAGGATTTATCAAATGAAGCTAAATGAAGATCAAAATATTCTTCTCAGCACGAAAGAATCAGAATATATTCGTTCAGTTCTTGAAAATATTGCTTACGACCCATCGGGTTCAGATTTGTATCTAAACGAAATCCGTAAGGTGGCTTATGCGACATTTCCTGAACGTGTAATAACAGCAATCAATCGAATTAAAAGCTTTTCATCTAGCGCTCTCGGTTACTTACAAATTGATAATCTTCCAATAGACAAGGGTGTCACTGGAAGCCCCCGCCACAGAGAAACCGGCAATGCATTCAAAAATGGCGTATTAAGCGAAAATGTGCTGGTGACGATGGGTGTACTTACTGGTGAACCA
This sequence comes from Erwinia sp. V90_4, assembly GCF_029967685.1. Classification (NCBI taxonomy): domain Bacteria; kingdom Pseudomonadati; phylum Pseudomonadota; class Gammaproteobacteria; order Enterobacterales; family Erwiniaceae; genus Erwinia; species Erwinia sp. V90_4. The sequence goes on from NZ_JASCAQ010000041.1 coordinate 53,790, forward strand.
TATTCTATTGCTCATGAAGGTCATGAGCTGGTAAATAATCTTACACCACATAAAGAGGCCGCAAAAGAATTTACCGGTCTTGGATCTGAAGTTGAGCTTGATTTCCATATCGAAAATGCCGCACAAGCGTATATGCCAGAAGGTGACACCTCACCTCTTGCTCTTATATTACTTGGCGTACGTGGTGAACTTCACGGGGGCCCACAGACCCGTATTTCAGACTGCCGCCGGGCGTTAGAAAAACTTTCTGAGGAAGATATAAAACATCTTTATGGCAAAAATTTTATTATTCGCGTGCCGTACCGTTGGCGTGGCGCTTCTGCTGAACCACGCGATAATACGGATTTAAGCCCAATTCTTTCAGGCCCTATCTCTGCTCCACGTGTCACCGTGGCTTTCTACCCTGATATGGTGCTTGCAGTTAATCAAAGCGCCAAACAGGCTCTTGAAAACCTTTATCAGGCGGTACGTGAAGTCTCATTTGGCATTCAGATAAACCCTGGCAGACTGATACTCATCAATAACAGTTTCACTTTGCATTCCCGTGATAGTTTTAAACCCAATTTTGATGAAAATGATCGTGCACTTCGCTGGGTCCAGAGAGTTTTCGTTGCCCGAAACCTGTGGAACTTCAGAGAGTTCACTGCTGTAGAAGATCGCGTATTTGACCCCACAAACAAAATAGCAGCGTCTGAAAAGACAAATCTTAAAACTGCATCATCAGCAGCGTAAAGCCTTTACGACACCGCTAACGCCAAAAAGGAATGTTAATGAAACCAGCCAGTCGGACATCCCTCAAGCGCTACATTCCGGGTGGCGCCGGTAATATAACGGGAACCTTACTTGCAACCAGCTTCGGTTTCATTGTCGTCCAACTGGATGTCACAATAGTGAATGTTGCACTTCCGGAAATTGGCAGCAGCTTACGGACAGGTGTATCAGGGCTTCAGTGGGTGGTTGACGCTTATACCCTTTCATTTGCTGCCCTGCTGCTTACAGCCGGATCTGCCGGAGACCGGTTTGGAAGCCGCAATGTTTTTAATGCCGGTCTTTTACTATTCTGTATGGCCTCCCTGACATGTGCGCTTGCACAGTCGGTCGACCTACTTATCGCGGCTCGCTGCCTTCAGGGGGCCGGCGCGGCGCTTATACTTCCAACCTCTTTAGCGCTACTTTCACACGCGTGCGCAGAAGATTCAGCAGCGAGAAGCCATGCAATCGGATGGTGGAGTGCTATCGGGGGAGGTGTAAGCGCCATGGGACCGGTCGCAGGGGGGCTTCTCATAACAGGTTTTGGATGGCGCGCCATCTTCCTGGTAAATCTTCCCGTATGTTTATTAAGCATGTGGGCAACCCACCGGTTTGTGGCTGAAACACAGGCAACTAAAAGTGAAAGCTTCGATACCCCCGGCCAGATTCTGGCAATTTTATTTCTGTTTTTACTCACCTACTCCGTTATTGAAGCCGGGGCAAAAGGATGGTTTTCCACGGCAATATGGACTGGTTTTATCCTGGCACTAACCACTGCATTATTGTTTCTGGCCAGGGAATCACGGGCTGAAAACCCAATGTTACCGCTCACTTTATTTCGCAGCCCTGTACTGACAATTTCAGTTATTTTAGGACTACTTTCAAACCTGAGTTTTTATGCCCTGATATTTATTCTGAGTATTTTTTTTCAAAGTGTAAAAGGATATACGCCGACTGAGGCAGGGCTGGCTTTATTACCTTTTACCGTGATTATAATTGCCAATGTAGCAAGCAGTCGGCTTGCCAGACACTTCACACCCCGCATGACAGTTATTGGCGGGGGAGTTTTATCAGTTCTCAGCTTCCTGCTTTTACACGGTCTGGAGCAGAATACGCCTTATTATTCTATCATGCTGTGCATGATGTTACTGGCGATAGGCTCTGGAATAAGCACGCCTGCTCTCACATCAGCCATTTTGAGCAATGTCCCTGTAACCCGCTCTGCAACCGCATCGGCCATCTTCAATGCGTCACGTCAGGTAGGGAGTGCGCTGGGCGTGGCGCTGTTAGGAGCCATGATGAGAGGTACAATTGATAATATGACAGAGGGTGCCAGTCTCGCCTTTGATATTTCAGCAGTACTAAGGATGGCCGGAGTCATTTTGGCCATATTGTTTCTGTAAAGAAATTATTTCGAAGAGGAAAGGCAATATGATGAGGCTTGTAATTATTGGCATCAGAAAAACAGGAACTAGCCTTGCACTGGTTAATGCAGCGCTAAGCAGGGGGATTGACGTAACGATAATAAGCAACCCCGAGGACAGAATAGACGGAGTTTTTTCTTCATGCGTCGTAATAAAGTACATGATCTCAGATGTCAGTTTCATCATCAACTGGATTAAAGAAAATTATCCTACTCCTCAATCCACTCTGAAAATCACAACATTAAACGATGTGTACGCATGTATTACAGCCCAGGTAAACTCGGCGCTTAATCTTCCAGGGCCAGACGTCTTGTGCGTCTCCCGTGCAGTGTCAAAACATCAACAAAAGAAAATACTTGTCGCCAAAAAAATCCCTACTCCCGAATTCAGGGAATTCAACCTTTCAAATATTGAAAAAAAGGAAGCAATGCTCGGCCAACTTGAATTTCCGATAGTTATAAAACCCTCAGAAGGGACTGCCAGTAATGGTGTAAAAAGATGCACTCTTTATTCTGAAGTCTTCAGCCATCTTGATTTTCTTGCCGATCAGAAAAAATTAAGGCCCGACTTGATTCCCAGCGATATTGTTCTATTGGAAAAATATTTACCGGGAACAGAATACTGCGTTGAATATTTTGACGGGAATTATGTAGGAGCCATACGCAAATCTAAACGTTTCGGCAATGATTTTTTTGAACGCGGCTACACATCAGAACTTGATATGGATGAAAAAGCCCTACGCAATCTCATCGAAACAGGTTCTCGAGCAGTCGAAGCAGCAGGGTTGAATTGGGGTCCGGTTCACATTGACTGCATTGTTAATGATGGTCTCGCCGGCATTATTGAATTGAACCCCAGAATTGCAGGCAGTTTTATCTGTGATATTATACACGATGCTTATAGCTTCGATATGGTTGATCACCTTCTTAATAAACTTCAGGGAAAAGACGTTACTGTCCCCGTAAAATTTCTTCCCGACGCCTATGCCTGCGTTAATTTTTTTCTAGAAAGCGATCCGCTGCCCTGGAAGTTTGCTGAAAGTGGAGAATTGAAGAATGACATTATACACATCACCTATGGCCCACAGCACCTGAGGAACCGCAGTCGCAGGGCATACGTTTATATAAGAAATTTAATGCGAAATAAACAACTCGAGAATGATTAAATGAAATTAATAAGTACTGTGGCCATTGTGGATGGTGCATCAACCAGCGCTTATCTGGCGCCTGCTTTTCGTTCTTATGGCATTAAATGTGTGCACGTACTCAGCAGTGAGTCACTGCCAGATAGGCTTAAAGTGCAAATCATTCATTCAGACTATATACGTAGTGTCGTTTACCAGGGCGACATTAATGTTCTGGCTAATATGCTGAAAGATTTGCAAATCGATGTGGTTTTACCAGGCGGGGGGAGTGGCATTGAGCTTGCCTCCGAACTCGCTGATACGCTTGACGTCCCCTATAAAAACCCCGGCCATCTGGCAAAAGCCCGCCGTCATAAATATGAACAGATTGAAATTTTGCACCGTAGCGGTTTACTCACGCCAAAACAGTATCAGTCAGATCAGGTTGCTGGGATTATGAGATGGACACGTACTCATCTGACCCTGCCGGTAGTGGTGAAACCTACACGCGGAGCAGGTGTAAGCGGAGTAAAGGTATGCCACACCCTTTCTCAGGTCCGGGAGGCTTCTGAAAGCATTCTCAACTCTAAATCTTATTATAATGAAGATCAGAATGAAATTCTGGTTCAATCCTGTACAGAAGGTCAGGAATTTATTGTTGACATCGTATCTTTTAAGGGAATTCACAAAGTTGTCAGCGTATGGCAAGTTGATCGCGACCGCCGCGAGTCGCCACGGCTTGAAAAAATGATGGTGGTTGATCATACGCAACAGAGTTACTCACAGCTTATTGATTACGCTAAAAAGGTTTTGAATGTGGTGGGGCTAAATTATGGCCCATCACACATGGAAGTTATGTTAACCAGTGAAGGCCCGGTCATCGTTGAGCTGAATTCCCGCCTCCATGGAAGCCTCGACCCTTTATTGACCACAGCCGTTACGGGCGAAAACCATGTTTCCGCTACAGTAAACGCCTTTGTTAATACGTCACATTTTATCGACAGCATCAGTCAGGACCCCGTATTCAGCGGCTTCTGCGGTCATATACTGTTGGTTTCGCCAGTCTCAGATCGTGAATTCAGGGACTTTCCGTGGGACAGAATTGAAAACCTCCCGTCTTTTGTCAGTGTAAAGCGCTGGGTGAAGCCCGGTGACATACTGCAGGTCACTACAGGCTTACAGACAGCCATCGGTATGGTCGGATTGTTTCATAAGAAATTCGAACAATTGGATACGGACTGGAAAGAAATCAGGAAAATTGAAAAAGATTACTTTTCACTACCTCATATGCCTGCCGAGCCAGCATAGGTTGAGATTAAGCATCTTGGACGAACTTCCGAAAACTTCTACCTACTGGAATTTCTTCAGTAATAAGGTCGGCCCCTGAGGTATCCCCATAAAAATTGATCTGAATATTATCGCGGGATGACAGCTGTCGGTTTGAGGAGGAAGGCTGCTTTCGACATAGCCTCATCGTCGTAGTTGTAAACCCACAGCGAGCATAATGATAGCGGGAGCTGAGCTCAGCCTGAGGTAAGCCGGACGTCACGCGGCAGGGATGCCGCGTGCCGAGGCCCGCAGGGAGCGTCTTTTGCCGTTCCGGCGTGCTCAGGCTGAGCTCAGACCGGTTAGCAGGCGTATAGCGAGGGGGGCATTTCAGAGGATACCTTCGCGGTCGGCCTCTAAAAAGAGTGGTAGCGTCGACCCGTTATGGCCCCCCTCTTCCCTGCGGCTACTTCCCGCTGGTGCGGCGCTGCAGCTGGTCGCGCAGGTTCGGTGGCGTGCCTTTGATGGTCAGAGTGTCCGTCACCGGGTCCCAGAAAATACGCTCGCCTAACAGCATCGCATCGAAGTTGATGGTTAAGCCGCCGCCGCTGCCGGCAAACTTGGTTAACTGACGCAGCGTGCTGCGGTCGGCGGGGAAGCTCTCTTCCAGCTCGTAGCCCTGCTCCTGGGTAAATGCCTGGAAGGTTTTCTCCCCCAGCGGCGCCAGCTCGTTAGACAACCCGGCCAGTTCAATCTCTTCACCGGACTTCAGCTGCTCGTTGCAGTAGGCCGAGACCTGCTGACGATAGTTCTGACGCTCGTTTTTATCCAGGCTCGCCTCTTCGCAGTAATCATCCACTGCCTGCAACAGGCCGCGGTTCTGCGCTTTGGTGTCCAGCCCGACGCTGGCACCGAGGAAATCCATAAAGAAATCGGAGACTTTACGCCCTACCCGCCCGCGCAGGAAGGTGAGATAGCGCGTCGATTCCGGGTTGGTTTCCCACTCGGTCAGATCGATACGCGCGACAATATCCGCGTGGTTGATATCCAGATAGTGCGTGCTGCTGATATCCAGCTCTTCATTAACGCGCATGCTGTTCTGGCTGCTGAGCACCGCAATCAGCAGGTACTCAACCGCCAGATAGCGGTAATGGCCAAACAGCACAATGCCGCCTTCCGCAAACGGATACTTGCCCAACTCATCGCGCAGGCGTGCGCTGGCCGCGCGGCTGAACGCCAGGAAGTCATTCTCACCCTTGCGGCAGTTACGCAGCGCATCGGCCAGCTCGCTCTCTTCATTGAACAGGCCGTAGGCTTTGCTCTTGGCGCTGTAAACACGATGCAGCTCTTCCATCATCGCCGTCACGGTCGCATTGGACGGCAGCAGGGAATCGCGCAGGACCAGCTCAAGCGTTTGTTCGTCACGTTTGATCATCTGGTGAAGGGCAATCTGGTCGATATCCAGACTCATGGTAAACTCTCCTTTAAGCACAGGCGCGTATTCAATCACTGTGCGCCTTTACGATCAACTGCAACAAGTTTACGCGGATGATTACGATAAAAATGCAGAAAAAAATGCGCTCTTACGGTAAGATAGCGCCTTTTAAATCTCAGTAAAATTGACCTCATGGCCCAATCATCTCGCTACAGTAACGAACGCGTGGAACGCATCCTCGCAGAAATGGTGCAGGTTCTGGAACAAAACCAGGCCCCAACCGATCTTTCCCTGATGGTTCTGGGAAATATGGTGACCAATCTACTTAACACCAGCGTGGCACCTGCGCAGCGCCAGCATATGGCTCGTTCGTTTGCCGAAGCCCTGCAGGCTTCCGTGATCAACAACGACAAAGCCCACTAAAGAGACGCCCCGATCCCGCTATGGTAACAAATCGACAGCGCTACCGAGAAAAAGTCTCCCAGATGATCAGCTGGGGGCATTGGTTCGCCCTGTTTAACATCATTTTTGCCTTTATTCTCGGCAGCCGTTACCTGTTTGTCTCCGACTGGCCAGCCTCGCTGGCCGGACGTATCTACTCTTTCAGCAGCTGGATTGGTCACTTCAGCTTTATTGTCTTTGCCGCCTATCTGCTGATTGTTTTCCCGCTCACCTTTGTGGTGATGTCGCAACGCCTGCTGCGTTTCCTGTCGGCGATTATTGCCACCGCCGGGCTGACGCTGATCCTCATCGACAGCGCGGTGTTCGCCCGCTTCCACCTGCACCTGAATCCGGTGGTTTGGGAACTGGTCGTTAACCCCGACCAGAGTGAGATGGCGCGCGACTGGCAGCTGATGTTTATCAGCGTGCCGGCGATTTTCCTCGTTGAGATGCTATTCGCGACGTGGAGCTGGCAGAAATTGCGCAGCCTCAACCGGCGCAGCTTTGGTAAACCGCTGGCCGGGCTGTTTATCACCGCGTTTTTTACCAGCCATCTGATGTATATCTGGGCAGATGCTAACTTCTATCGCCCGATCACCATGCAGCGCTCTAACCTGCCGCTCTCCTATCCAATGACCGCGCGTCGCTTCCTGGAAAAACACGGGCTGCTGGATGCGCAGGAGTACCAGCGCCGTCTGGTCCAGCAGGGCAATCCAGAAGCGGTATCGGTGGCTTACCCGCTTAACGACATCACCTTCAGCGATAAAGGCACGCGCAATAATCTGCTGGTGATCACCGTTGATGGCCTGAATGAAGCCTCAATGGCGAAATCGCTGCCCAACCTGATGCGCTTCGCCGACGACAACGTGCGCTTCAGCCAGCACTTCAGCTCCGGCAGCTCAGAAGACAGCGGTCTTTTCGGCCTGTTCTACGGTATCTCACCAAGCTATATGGACGGTGTGCTGTCGTCGCGCGTGCCGTCAACGCTAATCAATGCGCTGAGCCAGCAGGGTTACCAGTTTGGCCTGTTTGCCAGCGACGGCTTTAATTCGCCACTGTATCGTCAGGCGTTGCTGTCCGACTTCTCACTGCCGAGCGCGCAAAATCAGTCCAACGCGGATACCACCAGCCAGTGGCAGCGCTGGCTGGACAGCCATAAAAATGAGAGCAGCCCGTGGTTCTCCTATATTTCCCTGTCGACGGCAGATGACAGCAACAGTGCGGATAAAACTACGCTGCGCCGCTACAACCGCGCAGCCGGTAACGTGGATAAACAGATTCAGAACGTGCTGACCACGCTCGATCAGAAAGGTCTGCTGGCGAATACCGTGGTGGTGATCACCGCCCAGCACGGCGTAGTGCTGGATGGCGAAGCCGTAGCGGGGAATCGTGAAATGCTGCAGGTGCCGCTGGTAGTACACTGGCCAAACACGCCGGCGCAAACCGTGAATAAACTCACCGATCACCAGGACATCATGACCACCCTGATGCAGCGGCTGCTGCACGTCAGCACCCCTGCGGTGGATTACTCGCAGGGCGAGGATCTGTTTGCCGCTCAGCGACGTCATAACTGGGTTGCCAGCAGCACCAACCATCAGCTGCTGATCACCACCCCACAGGAGACGCTGGCGCTGGATAATAACGGCAGCTATGCCGCATGGGATAGTCAGGGCAATAGTCTGAAAGACCATAAGCCGCAGCTGGCACTGCTGTTACAGGTGTTGACCGACGAGAAGCGCTTTATCGCCAATTAACTGCACAAATCCTGCGCAGTCAAGATGTTAGCCGCTTGCAATCGAAGTGAAGTTGAGTAATATAACGTCATCTGTCGGCGCGTAGCGCAGCCTGGTAGCGCATCGTCATGGGGTGGCGAGGGTCGAGAGTTCAAATCTCTCCGTGCCGACCAAAATACTCCAGTTGAAAAGGAGCTAATCTTACGATTAGCTCCTTTTTTGTTTCAGGGCTACTGGCCGCAGTGCTTGCCACTGCCCGGCTGTATTTTACCTGTCTGCTGACGCTGACGGCGGGCCGGCGGGGTTCCCTGGGGATGCAGACAGGACTGGCAGCGGGTCACCGGTCCGAATCGCAGCCTGGCCACTCTTAATGCATCGCTTGCGGAGAAAAAACTGCCGAGAAACTCGCGCTGCTGCACCGGAGGAAGGTGGCGACAGCCCTTAATATGGACGCCGTACAGGCCATTTTGCTGTGGTAGTTTATTAATATAATAAAAAGTAAACATCTACAGACCCTTATCGTTTTGTTGTTTTTATAACCTTATTAACATTAGCTCGAAGCGGCGAAATTGATGTTAAGACTGGCGTCTTTCATTGATTTTCAGAATTTCCTGCCCGGAAAAGGCTAAAAAGTGTAGTTAACGCGGCGAAAAAGGGGAGGAAAAAAGGCGCTTCTTTACAGTTTTTTTTCACTGTAGCTAAAGTTTTCACTGGTCGTAAAATTGTGGCGATCTTCTCAATTTTCAACCCTGCAACAAAACTGTCACAGTAATATCATAGGCTGTCGCTACACTTCCCCGGCAATCCGTAAACAGGATCAAACCCATGGCGACGATCAAAGCAAAAAACCTTAAAGATGCAGAAGAAATGCTGTACTCCGGGATTAGCAAAGTAGAACTGGCTTACGACATCGGCAGCGATGATTTCTTTCGCCTGGCCAGCCAGTGGTGTGACCGCGGCGCTAAAATCTCCAAGGGTGACGATCACTTCGTCGTCTCTCTGAAAAGCCTGGCGATACCGCCAAATCACTGATGCATTAAAGTAGCTTTTGATATCCGGCCATTAACCTGTTTAAATATTTTATCTTTTTTAAACAGGTTAGTGGCTATGTCTGCCCTAAGCACCCCACTGTTCAGTAACTACACCCTGCGCCCCCTCGACGACTATCCGGCTATTTTGCTACTTGATGTGCATTTCGACGCCAGCCAGTTTGCGGAATCCCTGTTCAGCACCTTGAACATCACCCCACCCGCGCATCTCATTCGCGCCGTGAAAAAGCGCCGCGCTGAATATCTGGTCAGCCGCTACTGCATTCAGCAGGCGATGCAGACGCTGGGGATTGAGGGTTTTGTGCTGCGTAACGGGGAAGATCGCGCGCCAGTCTGGCCTGAGGGAATCGGTGGGTCGCTGTCCCATACGCAGCATCGGGTATGCGCGCTGCTGACGCGGGAGCGCGGACTGCTGCTGGGGGTGGATTGCGAACGCCTGATGACGGCGGAAACTGCCGCCGAAACCCAGCATATGTTAATCAACGCGGCGGAAAAGCGCCTGCTGGAGCAGTGCAGCCTGCCGTTTAACCTGGCTCTGACGGTGGTGTTCTCGCTAAAGGAGAGCCTGTACAAAGCGCTCTATCCGCAGCTGTTGCAGTTTATGGATTTCAGCGCGGCGCAAGTGGTGGCCTGCAGTGACGATCTGCAACAGCTGACGCTGCGGCTGACGCACACTTTTTCAACAGAGATGGTGGCCGGGCGGGAGTTTACTGGCAGAGCGCAGGTGCAGCCCGACGAGGTGTTAACCTGGGTCGTCGGGCAGCAGTAATAAGGTTGCGTTAGCGGTTTTCATCCTGTCCACGCGGCTCCGGCGTGGTCAGCTCATAGAGATCGACACCGTACAGTTCGATCATCGGTATCATCGCCTCGACCACGCGACAGCTGTCAAAGGTTGCCATACCAGAGGGGCCTTCAAAATAACGCGTAAAGTGCTGCCAGAACCCTTTCATACTCTGTTCTCCTCTGCTCAGTGAACCCTGATTAAACCTGACGATTGCCCTGCGGCAAAATACCCATTTCTCACAGCTATTTGCGTTTTCCGGCAAAGGCCGCCATTCCCGTCTGGCGACTGTTTTAAGCCAGATTTGTTGTTTTACAGCCCCCCTTCAGCCCTTCAATAATTGCCCGCATCTGAACTGAACAAGGATGCATTATGGCTTACCGACTGAGCTTACTGGATAAAAGCCCGCTGGCCGAAGGCGAGAGCGCATCTGCCGCGCTGGCACGCACCGTAGCCCTGGCACAGCAGGCGGAGGCGCTGGGCTATCATCGTTTCTGGCTGGCCGAGCATCACAATACTCAGGCGCTGGCCAGCCCGTCGCCGGAAGTGCTGATCGCCTGGATTCTGGCGCACACTACCCACCTGCGCGTCGGTTCCGGTGGCGTGATGCTGCAGCACTACAGCCCCTATAAAGTGGCGGAAAACTTTAACCTGCTGGCCGCGCTGGCCCCGGGCCGGGTGGATCTTGGCGTCGGTAAAGCGCCGGGCGGCCTGCCGCTGTCGACCAAAGCCCTGCAGCTTGGCGTGCATGCTGAAGAGAAAGGCGATTTTGCCAGCCAGCTCAAGCTGCTGGATAGCTGGCTGAATGCCAGACCCACGGGCAAAGAGGAGGACCAGCTGCTGGCGACGCCGCTGCCCGCCCGCCCCGCCGAACGTTTTCTGCTGGGGGCCAGCGAAGCCAGCGCCCGACTGGCGGCACAGCTGGGCTGGCAGTTTGTTTTCGCCGCGCATTTGAACGGCGACCGTCAGGAGCTGGAGCGCTCGCTGGCCGCGTATCGCGACCTGAGCGGCGGCAAATCCGCACTGCTGGCGGTACAGGTGATTGTCGCCGACTCCCCCGCCGCAGCCGAACTGCTGGCAGCGGACCTGCAGCAATACCGGGTGCATGTGGATAACGGTCAGAGCGTCACCGTGGGCAACCTTGAGCAGGCGCAGGCGTTTATTCGCCAGTCGGGTGCTACCCGGCATCGCATCGAACCGCGTGAATCGGCGGTGCTGAAGGGAACTGCATCCCAGGTTCACGCCCGGCTGGCGCAGCTGCACCAGCAGTTTGGCGTCGAGGAATTTATCATCGATACGCCGCTCAACGCCGCGGTACCGCGCCTCAACTCCCTGCGCCTGCTCGCCAGCCGCCAGCCCGCCATCGCGCAGGAGGCCGTATTATGAGCCACGATTTTGCCCAACAGCTGATCGCCTGGCGCCGCGAGCTGCATCAGTTTCCCGAGCTTTCCAATCAGGAGTTCGCCACTACCGAACGCATTAAAAACTGGCTGCGGGCTGACGGCATCACCCTGCTGCCGTTTGATCTGGCGACCGGCGTGGTGGCGGAAATCGGTCAGGGCGAGCCGCTGATTGCTTTGCGCGCCGACATCGATGCCCTGCCGATAGAAGAGGGGGTAGCGGTCGAGTTCCGTTCGCGCAACGCCGGAGTGATGCATGCCTGCGGTCACGATGTGCATACTTCGGTGATGCTCGGCGCGGCGCGGCTGCTAAAAGCGCGTGAAAAAACCTTACCCGGCCGCGTGCGGCTGCTATTCCAGCCTGCGGAAGAGCGCTTCGGCGGGGCCAAAACGCTGATCGCCGCCGGCGCGCTGCAAAACGTCGCGGCAATCTTCGGCATGCATAACGCTCCGGAGCTGCCGGTCGGCACCTTCGCCACGCGCGGCGGCCCGTTTTACGCCAACGTCGACCGCTTTGAAATCGAGGTGTACGGCAAAGGGGCACATGCCGCCCGCCCGCAGGAAGGGGTCGATGCCATTGTCACTGCCAGCCAGATCGTCACGGCTCTGCAAACGCTGGTCAGCCGCAGCTACAGCCCGCTGGAAACGGTGGTGGTCAGCGTCACGCGCATTGAGGGCGGAAATACCTGGAACGTGCTGCCGCAAAAAGTGGTGCTGGAAGGCACCGTGCGCACCTACTGCGATGCCATACGTCGTGATGTGCCGGTGCGCCTCGCTAAGCTGATTGAGGGCGTTGCCGCCGGGTTTGGCGCGCGCAGCGAACTCAACTGGCACCCGGGTCCGCCCGCCGTGGTCAACACCGAGCGCTGGGCCGAGTTCAGCAAACGGGTGGCGGCACGCGCCGGGTACGAGGTGCAGCACGCCGAACTGCAGATGGGCGGCGAGGATTTTGCCTTCTATCTGCATGATACCCCCGGCACCTTTGTCAGCATCGGCAGCGCCAGCGAGTTTGGCCTGCATCATCCCGCTTTTAACCCGGACGAGGCTCTGCTCTCACCCGCTGCGCACTATTTCAGCCAGCTGGCGCAGGATGCATTACACGAGATCGCTTAACCGGCAGGGAACTGCCGAACTTTCATCTGCACACATAATAAGAGTCACTCACTATGAAAAAAACACTGCTCCTCAGCCTGCTCAGCGCTTCGCTGTTACTCAGCATCACGGCACGCGCCGAAACCGTCACCGTGAACGGCACCGGGATCAGCGTCGAAGCCAACGCCGCGCCAATCCATGCGCCGGTCAACCCGCAGGCAGTCGCGCTGCTGCCGAAGGATCTGCGTCTGGCGCAGCCGGGCAAATTTACCGTGGCAGTTGCCGCGCTTAACTCCCCGCCGTTAACGCTGTTCTCCGACGACAATAAAACCCTGCAGGGCAGCGAGGTAGACATCGCCCGCCTGGTGGCCGACAGCCTCGGGCTGGAGCTGAATGTGGTACCCACCTCATGGGAAGACTGGCCGCTGGGCGTCAGCTCGGGCAAATATGATGCGGCCATCACCAACGTGACGGTGACCAAAGCGCGCAAAGAGAAGTTCGACTTCGCCACCTACCGCAAGGACTCGCTGGGTTTTTACGTCAAATCTGACAGCAAAATCACCTCACTGACCAAAGCGCCGGATATTGCCGGGCTGCGGATTATTGTCGGCTCCGGCACCAATCAGGAAGCGATCCTGCTGGCGTGGGATGAAGAGAACCAGAAAAACGGCCTGAAGGCCTTCACGCCGATCTACGTCAAGGATGATGCCGCGCAGACGCTGGCGATCCAGTCCGGCCGCGCCGACGCTTACTTCGGCCCGAACGTGATTGGCGCATGGAAAGCGGCGCTGACCGGCAAAACCAAACTGGTCGGCAGCGTAGACGGCGGCTGGCCAAAAGCGGCGCATATCGCGGTGACGCTGAAGAAAGGCAGCGGTCTGGTGACGGCGGTGAATGCCGCGCTGAACGGCGTGATCAAAGGCGGCGAGTACGACAAAGTGCTGAACCGCTGGGGCGAAGGCATTGAGCGCCTTGACCACTCAGAAATTAACCCGGCCGGTCTGGGCGATTAACGGAGGTCCGCATGAGCCATGAACAATTTCGCCAGCTGTCGCCGGAAGCCCCGGAGCTGGAACCGATTATCGACGGGCTTTTCGGTGAATACAGCGCGCGCTACGGCGACTTTTTTGCGCGCGATGCCGAGGTTGAACTGACCGAATGGTATCTGCCACCGCGCGGTATGTTTGTGGTGCTGGAGCGCGACGGCGAGATTATTGCCATGGGCGCCTATAAGCCACTGGATGCGGAAACCGCCGAGCTGAAGCGTATCTGGACGCGCGGCGATCTGCGTCGCCAGGGGCTGGCGCTGAAAATTCTGCAGGAGCTGGAGCGGCTGGCACTGCAGGCTGGATATCGTCAGGTGTATCTCACCACCGGTTTCCGCCAGCCGGAGGCGGTGCGCCTCTATCTGTCGCACGGCTATCAGCCGCAGTTTGACACCACGCGCGACCCGGAAGAGTACAGCCGCGCCCCTTACGATGGCCGCCTGCGCTTTACCAAAGCGCTGCATCAGCATGCCACAACAGGAGCCACCCATGAAATCGACTGAAACCCTGCGCGTGGTGCCCGCCCGCTATCCGCTGCGGCTGGTGGGTGCGGCGATTGCGCTGTTTATTCTGGCGGTGGTGATCCAGTCGGTGGCGTTTAATCCACGCTGGGAGTGGTCGGTGTTTGCCCACTGGTTCTTCCACCCGGCCATCCTCAGCGGGCTGGGGCAGACGCTGCTGCTGACGCTGATTGCCAGCGTACTGAGCATCGTGCTCGGCGTCGGGCTGGCGCTGGCGCGCCTCTCCCCTTCCTGGCTGCTCTCCGGGCTGGCGTTCAGCTATATCTGGCTGTTCCGCTCGCTGCCGCTGATTGTGGTGCTGATTATTCTCTATAACTTCTCTTACCTGTACGACACGCTGTCGATTGGCATTCCGTTTACCGCGCTAACGCTGGCTGAGTACCACACTATCGACGTGCTCGGCCAGTTCAGCACTGCGGTGATTGGCCTGACGCTGGTGCAGGCGGCCTACAGTGCGGAGATTATTCGCGGCGGCATTCTCGGGGTCGATCAGGGGCAGTTTGAAGCCGCTGCGGCGCTCGGCCTGCCCGCCTCACGCCGCACCTATCGCATTATCCTGCCGCAGGCGCTGCGGGCGATTATCCCGACCGGCTTCAACGAGATTATCAGCCTCGCCAAAGGCACCGCGATGGTCTACGTGCTGGCGATGCCGGAACTGTTCTACACCATTCAGATGGTCTACAACCGCACGCAGCAGGTGATCCCACTGCTGATGGTGGCGGCGGTCTGGTATCTGATTATCACCACCGTTCTGTCCGCCGTTCAGCACTATGTTGAGCGCTGGCTGGCACGCGGCGCCACGCGTGAATCCGGGTCGCGCACCGCAACCACTGCGCCGGGCGCCGCCGCCATCACCCCAATCAGGAGCTAACCATGTCTGAAGCGATTGCACTGGAAAACGTCCCGACCCTTGGCCATATCTCCATCGCCGGGGTGAGTAAAAGTTACGGCAAATTTAAAGCGCTGGACGATGTTTCACTGGAGCTGACGCCGGGTTCCGTGACGGTGATCATCGGCCCGTCCGGCTCCGGCAAGTCCACCCTGCTGCGCGCGATTAATCATCTGGAGCGCGTGGACCAGGGCTTTATCCGCATTGACGGCGACTATATTGGCTATCAGCGGCGCGGCAACCGGCTGTACGAGCTGAAAGAGAAAGCGATCCTGCGTCAGCGCACCGGCGTCGGCTACGTGTTCCAGAATTTCAATCTGTTCCCGCACATGACGGTACTGGAAAATATTATTGAAGCGCCGCTGGCGCATAAGCAGCTCAGCCGCGAGGCAGCGGAACGGCGGGCGCTGGAACTGCTGGAAGCGGTCGGGCTACGCCATAAGGCCGATGCCTGGCCGCGCCACCTTTCCGGCGGCCAGCAGCAGCGCGTGGCCATTGCCCGGGCGCTGGCGCTTAACCCGAAGGTGATCCTGTTCGATGAACCCACCTCAGCGCTGGACCCGGAGCTGGTGGGCGAAGTGCTGGACACCATTAAAAAGCTGGCGCGCTCCGGCACCACGCTGGTGGTGGTGACCCACGAGATTGGTTTTGCCCGCGAGGTGGCGGACCAGGTGGTGTTTATGGTGGAAGGAAAGATTGTCGAACAGGGCAGTGCACGGCAGGTGCTGAACCAGCCGCAGCACCCACGCACCCGGCGTTTTCTGGCGAAAGTATTGTAGGACCTGCGGCACGGGGCGAACACGTTGTTTTGTAGGGGTTGACCTTCTTTTTCGGTCAACCCGTTGCGGTACCAGTGCGTTTCACCGCGTCGAGGGCGACCGAAAAAAATGGTCTCCATTGCGGCCGGTGCAAACCTGCGGCACGGGGCGACCGAAAAAAATGGTCGCCCCCTACGGGGGGGAACACGCTGCGGTATCGGTATCGGTGCGTTTCACCGCATCGAGCGTGGCGGCATCGCGCTCAATGCCGGTCAGCTCGCTCAGCACGCCGTCACGCATCTCAAGCAGGCGGTCGGCATGCAGGAAGTAGTGGTCATCATGGCTGATGGCAAACACCGTTTTCCCCATCTCCTTTAACCACGGCAGCAGCTCGCGATAGAAGATGCGGCGGAAGTGCGGGTCCTGATCCGCCGCCCATTCGTCCAGCAGCAGAATGTCGCGCTGTTCGGCGGTTGCCAGCAGCAGCGCCAGGCGCTTAGTCTGCCCCTTCGACAGCTTGAGGTTCAGCACCCGGTTGCCTTCCAGCTTGATCTTGTCCTGCATCTTCAGGCGTTCCAGCCAGCTCTGCACCAGCGCCGGATCGATCGCCTTACCCTGGTCATCAATCAGGCGATCAAACAGATGCACGTCGGTAAACACCGCCGAGAACATGCGGCGGTAGCTGTCCATCGCCGCGCTATCAATCACCTTGCCATCCAGCAGGATCTCACCGGAAACCGGCTGATACAGCCCGGTCAGCAGCATCGCCAGCGTTGACTTACCGCTGCCGTTGCCGCCAATCAGGAACACCAGCTCGCCGCGCTTCAGCGTCATGTTCACCGGGCCAACGGCAAAACCGTGGTCGCCGTAGTGGAACATCAGATTGCGCAGCTCCAGCGTCTGCCAGCTTTTTGCCGCCGGCAGCTGCGGGAACTCCGCCTGATACGGCGCCAGATTAAACCTGTTCAGCTTGTCAAATGCCACCTGCGCGGTGAGTAACGTCGGCAGCGCGCCGACTGCTGACAGCATGGGCGTGCGCAGGAACAGCAGCGTCAGAGAGTAGGTTGCCGCCACGGCGGTATCGGCCCAGCCCAGGCTGTTGGCGAGGTAAAACGCCAGCCCGATGGCGCCGAGCATCATAATATTCGACCAGTTCACCGCGCTGAGGTGATAGGTATCGGCACGCACGATGTGATGACGGTAGGTTTTGGCATCCACGCTGTAGACCTCGTCGAAGATCTGCTGCGCGCGCTGGCGGTTGAGCGCCAGCTCTTTACGCCCTTCAATTATGGTCTGGAAGTCAGCGTACAGGTTATCTTCGGTATCACGCAGGATTGCCATATGGCGGTAAACCCGCGCCACCAGCAGCCAGCCGCCGATGATGGTGATCGCCACCCAGACGGCCGTCACCACCAGCATTTTCGGCGACAGCCAGGCCAGGTAGGCCGCAGAGCCGACGGTCAGGATAATTCCCTGGATTAACTCCGGCAGGCGCACAAAGGCGATAGTAATATTGCGCACGTCGCTGGTCAGCCCGGCCAGCAGCTGTGCGCTGCCGATCTGCTCAATGCGCTCTACGCGGGTGTCGAGGATGCGCTTGATAAACTCGCCGCGCAGGCGGTAGACAAAGTGGTGGCCGAGCAGCGTCAGCGCCAGCTGCGAGCCAAGCGTTACCGCCATCAGCAGCAGCAGCAGGCCGAGAAACTGTGGCAGCACCATCAGCGAGGAATTTAAGGTGACGATCAGCTCGCGGTTAATAAACGCGATCAGCCCGATCCCCAGCGCGGCGCTGAGCAGGCTGAGCACAATCACCAGAATAAACGGCCAGCGGTACTGCTTGTAAACGACGTGAAGCAACTCCATGAATACATCCCGGCAGGTAAAAAAGCAGCTTGCAGTTTAATGAGAAGCAAGACGATATCAATAACAATTCTCATTCGGGAGAGTGCCGCGGGGGAAATTAGCGGGCGCGGCGGAAGGTGAGATTAAAGCGGAACGCCCCGGCCAGCGGATGAATGCCCGGCTTAAGCGGCAAAATGCCGTGATAGCGCAGGCGCGACGGACCGCCCCACACCACCACATCGCCATGCTCCAGCAGCACGCGCTGGCAGCCATCACCGCGTTCGAAGCCGCCGAACAGAAATATCGCCGGTAACCCCAGCGAGACAGAAATAATCGGCTGGCGCAGGTCGCGCTCGTCTTTATCCTGATGCAGCGTCAGTTTCGCCCCCGGCTGGTAGCGGTTGAGCAGGCAGGCATCGGGATTGAAGCCGTTAAACCCCGCCTCGCGCGCGCATGTTACCGCCAGCTGGCGAAACAGCGGCGGCATCGCGGGCCAGCGCTGCCCGCTCAGGTTATCCTGCTCGCTGTACTGATAGCCGCGTGAATCGGTGGTCCAGCCGGAATCACCGCAGTTGGTCATCGCCACCGACATGCGGTGGCCGCCGGGCGTGATGCGGTGACGAAACGGATTCTCTGCCGCGACCTGCTCCACCAGCGTCATCAGTTCTTCTGAACGTGCGCGGGCGCGACGGCGCAGGATCACCGCCCCTTCTGCCAGCGGCTCCTGCCACGGGCTATCTTCGGCAAACAGATCGAGCATCGGCTCTCCTTAATCAGTGCGTGGAGGACGGGGTAAGAAAGGCAGCAAACTGCGGCGACATCCAGCTCTCAAAGCGATCCCCCTGCTTGTAGATCAGATATACCGCCAGTTTATCACGCAGCGCCAGCGCTTT
The DNA here is from genome assembly GCF_029967685.1 of Erwinia sp. V90_4. Classification (NCBI taxonomy): domain Bacteria; kingdom Pseudomonadati; phylum Pseudomonadota; class Gammaproteobacteria; order Enterobacterales; family Erwiniaceae; genus Erwinia; species Erwinia sp. V90_4. Next base: position 72,233 of record NZ_JASCAQ010000041.1, read on the forward strand.
CGCGCGCTCGGTACCCAGCACCATCAGCCCGGTATCCCAGCCATCGGCCTCCAGCGCGGTTGTGGCGATCACCGTGGCAGAAACCAGCTTGTGCTGAATCGGCTGCCCGGTTGCCGGGTCAATGACGTGCGAGATGCGCTTACCGTCCAGTTCATAATAGTTGCGATAGCTGCCGGAGGTGCTGATGCCGTGGCCCTGTAAATCGACAATTGCCTGCACCGCATTCTCTTTATCGGTCGGTTTCTGGATCGCCACCTGCCAGGCATTGCCCTGCGCGTTTTTCCCGCGCGTCAGCACTGCCCCGCCGACCGATACCAGATAGTTGTTGATCCCTTCCCGCTCCATCAGGCGCGCCAGGTGATCGGTGGCGAAGCCTTCGCCGACGGTAGAGAGATCAACATACAGCCCTGGCAGATCTTTTTGCAGCCAGGCCTGCCCGGCGCGGTTGATCACCTGCAAGTGCTGCAGGCCAGTCAGCGCGCGTGCGGCGGCGATCTGCTGCGCGTCCGGCGTTTTCACCGGCTGCTTATCCGGCCCGAAGCCCCACAAATTCACCAGCGGCCCGACGGTGATATCCATCGCGCCCTGCGTCTGCTGGCCAATGCGCAGCGACAGCGTGACGATATCCGCCATATTGTTGCTCACCGGCTGCGGGTCAGTACCGCGATACTGATTAAACCGCGACAGCACCGAGTCATTTTTCCAGGTCGACAGCTCATGGTCGTCGTTGTCCAGCTGCTGCTGCACCGCTGTTTGCAGCGCCGCGCGCCGATCCGCTGCCACTCCGGCCAGGCTAACTCTCCAGAATGTTCCCATAGTGCGCCCTTCGAGTACCATACCATCAGGACCTTTCGATGGCTGAGGCGCGTCACAGGCTGCCAGCAAGCAAACCACCATAAAACTTAAAAAACACCGCCAATTACTCTTCATATTTGCCTGTAATCTTAATTAAAAACTGGTCCGATCCGGGTTATCGCGCAGGAAAAACTCAGATTCGAGACCTTGATCTTGCGGCGTGCTCTCACCAGGATAGTGGCTGAACAGGGCCGATCCCCGCCCCCTTTTTTCACCCTTAACAGGAGAGCCATAATGATCTATTTCGCGCTTCTCATGATTTCCACCGCACTGATTATCTTTGCGGGCTATAAGCATTACAAGCAGACACACACCCGCCAGCTGCATCGCCCGCGCTATCGCTGATGCTAACCCGGCTCCCCTGTTGGCCAGGGGAGTTGCCCTTGCGGCACTCTCTTCGTGCGCGCTGCACCGTATTAGCGCAGCTATTCTGCCCTGCCACACCTTAATCCCGCCTCAATCGCCCCCGCTTAGCTGGCACGTTTTCTGCAAGCATGACTGGAGACAGAAAATGTTTTCTGCTGACCGCGAGGGATACGACAATGCGCAACAAAAATTCGGTTAAAGAGAACCAGGCACGTCGTCGCCTGCTGCGTTTTTCGCTGTTTACGCTCGGTGGGATGGGGCTGGAAGGCAGTTACCTGCCAACGAAAGATCAGAGTAGTGAGAAGAAAGCGGGCGTGATTGCCGCGTAGACAGGTTGATATTGAACAGGGGCGACCGGAAAAAAAGGTCGCCCCGATGGGCCGTTCGGAAAAGACGATCGGCCCCTACAGTCGGGCCGACCCTTTTGATCAGAACTGGTAAACCAGGCCCACTGCCACCACGTCGTCGGTGTTGATACCGGCGGCTTCGGTGAAGTCGTTGCTGTCCATCAGGTTGATCTGGTAATCAACATAGGTAGACATATTTTTGTTGAAGTAGTAGGTGGCGCCCACGTCGATGTACTGCTTCAGGTTCTGGGTGCCCCAGTTCTGAATGTCGGTACCGCGTGAGGTCACGTATGCCAGAGATGGGCGCAGGCCGAAGTCGAACTGGTACTGAGCAACCAGCTCCCAGTTTTCTGCTTTATCCGCAAAGCCGTAGGCGGCTGGGTTGTCGGTGCTGCCGAAACGGGTGGCGTTGTACGATTTGGTGTACATCGCGGCCAGGTAGATATTGTTGGCATCATATTTCAGACCACCGGTGTAAGCCTCAGCTTTGTCACCGTTACCCAGCAGCGCTGCGCTGTTCTGAGTGTTGGTACGGTCGGAGGAGAACATGGCCGCACCGGCGCTGAAGCCCTGACCGAAGTCATAGGTGGCAGACAGACCGTAGCCATCACCGTTCTGCGCGGTGGCGCTGCGGTTGCCGGCGACTTCTGCATCGCTGTCGTTTTTGCCCTGGTACTGTACGGCGACGTTCAGGCCGTCAACCAGACCAAAGAAGTTGTTGTTACGGTAGGTCGCCATGCCGTTACCGCGCTGGAACATAAAGTTGTCCGCGCCGTAGGTATCGCCACCGAACTCTGGCAGCACGTCGGTCCATGCGCCGATGTCATAGGCTACGCCATAGTTACGACCATAATCGAAAGAGCCAGCATCACCAAATTTCACACCAGCAAAGCCAACACGCGTGTAGCTGTTTGCCGTACCCTGAGATTCTGCGGTGTTCAGCGCAGCCTGGTACTCCCACTGGCCGTAACCGGTCAGCTGGTCTGAAATCTGAGTTTCGCCCTTGAAGCCAAAGCGCAGGTAAGACTGGTCGCCATCGGTGCCGGAGTCGTCAGAGAAATAGTGCAGGCCGTCAACTTTACCGAAAAGGTCCAGTTTGTTGCCGTCTTTGTTATAAATTTCTGCTGCACCAGCCGATGCTGCAACCAGCAATGCCGGGACCATCAGGGAAAGAACGCGAAGTTTCATTTTATTACCCTCTCGATTATAAGTCTTATTTGCCACTGCGTGCTGAATATGGATATGAGCACGAAGTGTCATGTTAAGCCGAGGTGAGTAATAATCTATCAGGAAAATGATACTGAATTTCCGAAAGTGTTTCATTTAAGGTAAAAATATTACAAAATGTAATTTAAGCGGAACTTTTATACAGCACAAATAGATAAAAATTATGGCATCTAAAGACAAGAAAATAAGATAAGTCCATAATTACATCAACTTAACTGGAAACCTATCCTTGCGCACTGAATGATAAAAATTTTCACCCATGTGGATGTATTATTACCCCGCTATCATCATTTTATTTCAGTATTACCTTCATTCACCCCGAATGAGTTGCCACATTTAGTATTCCCGCCGGGCTTAGTTCCCGGCATTTTTTTGCCTTTTTTTCACCCAGTGTCAAAAAATGTCAATAACGGTAAAGTTAACCACGGCAACAAAATACGTCCCCGCTTTGCCGGGAATTTACGCCAGATAACTGAAAAATATCCGGCGTGCTCCTCTCTAAATTGCCAATCAATTAAGCGCCGAAAATAACTGCCCCTTTCAGTAAGCCTGGCCGTAATATCTAACGCTCACGCAGCGACTCTTTGACTTTATTCAGCGGCTTAATCAGGTAATCCATGACGGATTTCTGGCCCGTTTTAATTTCTACATTAGCCACCATGCCCGGCACGATAGGGAATTTGCGCCCTGCTTTATTGGTCAACTCGGCTTTGTCGGTGCGCACATAGACGCGGTAATAGTACTGATCGCGTTTGACCTCATCCTGTAAGGTATCCGGCGACACGGTTTCCACCTCGCCGTGCAGGTCGCCATAGATCGAAGAGTCATAGGCGGTCACCTTCACCGTGGCGGGTAGCCCGGGGCGGATATAGGCGATATCACGCGGGTTAATGCGCGTTTCAATCAGCAGCTGATCCTCTAACGGCACAATCTCCATCAGCTTGCCGCCAGGCTGCAGTACGCCGCCTACGGTGGTGACCTGGATATCCTTCACGATACCGCGCACCGGCGAATAGATTGTGGCGCGGGTGAGCTGATCCTCTTTACCGGTCATCACCTGCAGCTGAGCGTCGAGGTCGGCGTTATTTTTTACCTGCTCTTCACGGGCGCGTACCGCGTAGTCATTGCGCGCCTCGTCAATTTTACCCTGCAGCTCAGTGACCTGACGCCGCAGGCGGATCACCTCTACCTGACCGGCTGCACCTTTTGCCACCAGCGGTTCAGTCATGCGCAGCTCGTCCTGCACCAGCTTTTTCGACTGTTGCAGGTTGCTAACGGTTTCCGTCAGGTTCTGGCGCCGTGACTGATAGAGCTGGGTCTCACGCGCCACCAGGTCCGGCTCTTTCAGGGTGGCTGCACTGAACTGCAGCGGTGCGCCGGTCAGCTCCGCGCGCAGGCGCTCTGCCGAGGCGCGCAGGGTGGTCGCTTTGGAGGCCGCCTCGCCGAAGTTCGACTGGAAGCGGGTCGGGTCGAGCTTTGCCAGCACCTGCCCCTTCTCCACGATGTTACCCTCGTGCACGTTTAGCTCATCGACGATGCCGCCGTCGAGGCTTTCGATCACCTGCGCACGGCTGAGCGGGGTGACCTTGCCGGTACCGACGGTAACTTCGTCAAGAATGGCGAAGTGCGCCCAGACAATAAAGAGCACCAGCGCAGCGGTACAGATCCAGATAATGGCGGAGGTGCGCCGTTCATTTTTTTTCAGGCTGCGGTCGATCAATACCAGGCTCATGCGGCATCTCCCCGGGCGGGCGTGGCGGCCGGCGGGGTGCTGGCAGCAGTGGCACGCTTAAGAATCTCATCTTTCGGGCCGTCGGCGATGACCCGCCCGTTGTCCATCACGATAATGCGATCGACCATTTTCAGCAGCGCCGGGCGGTGGGTGACCAGCACCAGCGTGCGTCCGCTCAGCCAGCCCTGCATCTGCTTAATCACATGCTCTTCCAGCTGTTCATCCATTGAAGCGGTCGGCTCATCCATCAGTACCACCTGCGGCTGGCGCAGGATCATACGGCTCAGCATCACCATCTGCCGCTGCCCGCCGGACAGCCCGCGCCCGCCCTCATTAATAATGCGGTCGAGGCTGGCGGCATCCTGCTGGATCAGGCTCAGCGCCCCGCTGACGCGTAGCGCCTGCAGCATATCCTGCTCGCTGGCGTGGGGATTCCCCAGCATCAGGTTCTGGCGCAGCGTGCCGAAGAACAGGCGTGAATCCTGCGACAGCCAGCCGAGCTGACGACGCAGATCCACCGGGTCAATACGGCGCAGATCAACGCCATCGACGATCACTTTGCCCTGGCTGGCCAGTGCCTGGCCGGCCAGCAGCTTGAGCAGCGTCGATTTTCCGGCACCGACGCGGCCAAGAATGGCGATGCGCTCCCCCGGTTTAATCTGCAGCTGATTGATGGTCAGCACGTTTTTCGGGTTCTCTTCCTCATAGCTGTACTGCACGCCGCGCAGATCGTAGTGCCCGGTCAGCGTTGGGCAGTGCGCCATTTCGCCCTCCTCCGGCTGGTCGAGCGGCTTTTTCAGCAGTTCGTCCAGACCGTTCATCGCGCTTTTTGCATGCTGCCAGCGCGAGAACACCATCGTCAGCTGCATCAGCGGCGCAATGGTACGTGAGGAGAGCATGCTGCTGGCGACCAGGGTACCGGTGGTAATTGCGCCATCGAGCACCAGATAGACGCCGAATACCAGCATGCTGGCATAGGTCAGCTGCTGCACGCTGGAGGCCCAGCCGGTGAGCCGGGCGCCCCACAGTCGCTGCTGCATGCCGATGGCGGCGCTCACTTCATGCGTCTGCTCCCACTGGCGCTGGAAGTACGGCTCCGCCTGCAGCGATTTAATATCCTCAATCCCTTCAATGGTCTCCACCAGGATCGCATTGCGCAGCGCCCCTTCGCGCAGCCCCTCTTTTGCCAGTTTCGCCATCGGGATCTGGATCAGCAGGCCAGGAATGACGATCAGCGGGATCGCCAGCAGCGGCACAATCACCAGCGGGCCGCCGATAAACGCCATGATAAACAGGAACAGGATGACAAACGGCATATCCGCTGCCGCCCCGACGGTGGTGGAGGTCAACAGCTCGCGCACCTGGTCTATCTCACGCAGCTGGGAGATAAACGAACCGGTGGATTTGGGCCTGGCCTCGTTGCGGATGTTCATCGCCCTGGCAAACAGCATGGAGGAGACTTTCAGGTCGATGCGCTTCCCCATCAGATCGGAAACCTGGGTACGCATCAGGCGGATGAGATATTCAATCACCGCCGCGATCAGTACGCCGCCGAACAGCACCCACAGCGTCGATTCGGACTGTGCGGGGATCACCCGGTCATAGATCTGCATCGAGAACAGGATCCCGGCCAGCGCCAGCACGTTGCCAACAATCGAGGCCAGCGAGATCTCACCAATTCGGCGCCCCATTCCTTTGAAGTTGTGCCAGAACCAGTGCTCTTTATACGGCTGAACAAATTCATCGATGCGCGCATCGCGCCCGCGCGCCGCCACGCCAACGATGCCAACCTCCTGCTGGCTCTGGGCCAGCAGCAGCGCCAGCTCGCTTTCGCGTACCACGTCGCCGCCGTCGCTCAGCCAGTAGCGGGCGTTACCTTCGCCGTCGATGGCTTCCAGCACCACCACGCTGCCGTTCTCCATGATCAGCACCACCGGCGTGACCTCCTGTCGCCAGCGGATCTTATCGCGCGGGGTCATGGTGAGATGCAGACCGAGCAGCCCGGCCAGGCGCTCCAGCTGCTGAGGCGGGCTGAGGTGTTCGAACCAGCGCATCTGCTGACGCAGGGTTTTTCCATCGGCCGGCTTACCGAAGCGCGCCGCCACGCGCAGCATGGCATCGATCCAGTTTTCGGTGGTTGCGGTTTGTTTCGTCATAGAACTGCCTTATCTGGTTGTCATGCACACGGCCGCTTTACAGCGACGGCAGCGTTTGCCCACTGTTTGCTTCACGATCGATGCCTAAAATATCCAGCAGATTGTCGACGGCGGCAGCGTAGCGGACCGTGGCATCCCAGCCGTCGTACAGCGCCGTCAGGCGGCCGCTGTCGGCCTGAAAGACATCCTGCTCCACGCTGAGCAGGTCATTCAGGCTGCGTTTGTTCAGTTTGTACTCATCGGCGTAGACCGAACGCGTATGATCCGCGCTGTCCAGCTGCATCTCACCCGCCTGCTGGCGCTGCTGCGCGCCGATCATGTCGGCGTAGGCAGTGGAGGCATTCTGGTTGATTTGCAGCTTTGACTGCTGGATGGCGGCTTCGGCGGCTTCGCGGTCGCCCTCGGCGGCGCGGGTTTTGGCATTAACCAGCCCGCCCTGATAGAGCGGCGCTTCGACCTGCAGTTGCAGCTCGTCGTCCCAGTAAGAGCGGCTCTGGTTTTCATAGCGGGTACGCCCCGCCTGCACTTTGATGGTCGGCCAGTGGTTGGAGGAGGCCTGGCGCACGCGCTCCATCGCCGCTTCCTGCTTGGCCTGCGCGCTGCGCACCGCAGCGCTTTTCTCATAGGCAATCTTATCCAGCGTTACCTGCTGGTTAAGCAGTGCCTGCGGCAGTTCCGGCAGATTGTCGGACATCACTCCGGTCAGCACCGTCAGCTGCGCGCGCGCCGAGCGCTCCTGCGCACGATACTGCTCCATGCTGGCGTTCATCCCGGCGATGCGCGTTGAGGCCTGCAATACGTCGGACTGCGAGCTAAGCCCGGCGTCGGCGCGCAGTTTCGCCATGTCGCGCACCCGCTCCAGAGAGCGAATGTTGGCGCGCGCGGCCTCCACCAGCGCCTGGTAGCGCTTGACCGACAGATAGGCTTGCAGCGTGTCCTGCGCCACGGTGGTCATGGTGTCGTACAGGGCATATTGATAGGCTTCAGAGAGCTTGTGCTGTTCATCAATCGCCCCGCCGGTGCGGCCAAAGTCATACAGCAGCTGGCTGAGGGTGATGCCGCCAGAAGCGCTGTTGTTCAGGCTGCCTGCGGAGTCGGTCTGCTGCGAGCGCCCACCGCTGGCCGCCAGCGAGATTTGCGGATACCACGCGCTTTTCGCCGCATCGAGATCGGCGTCACCAACACGGATTTGTGCGGCAGCTTCAGAAATTTTCGGGTTGCGGGCAAAAGCGCGCAGGATGGCATCGCGCAGGGTCAGGGTAGCAATCTGTTCTTCGGTCGGTGCCGCGCGCCAGTTAAATGCCGCGACCGGCTGCTGTTGCGCGGCCAGCGCCGTCTGACTACTCAGGCAGGTGGCAAGAATAATAACCGCGCCACGGGCGGAATTAGCCATTGATCTCTCCTTAATACCCCGGAAAAATGAAAAAACGCCCGCGGAAAAACACAAGCTGTACTGTTTCTTCCCACGTATCACGTTGGCCAGCATCACAACCATGATGCCAGGCTTTACCCGGTGTGCTTAAGGATTACCATGTAATCCGTAACAAGAATAAATTGGCTCAGCGCCAAAAAAATGCAAAGAATTTTCATGCCGTTATCAATACCGGCGTCATTGAGTGCCAGTTTCTATACTGGGTTGACTGGCGCCACAACGACCAACAGCGGCCGAAGCCGCTGCTGGTCATTATTTTTACCAACCCATCACTTCCTCTTAACTTTAGACCCCCTGCACGGGAATGCGAACCGCGCAGGGGTTATTTTTTTGTTATACGACATGGACCTGCAGATTGTGCTGGATCAACACGTCGCCCAGGGTGTTCTCCGACGACAGCGCCGAGTTGTGGTAGACGTCATAGGTTTGCCCGCCGACCGTGCGCTGCCCGGTGGTAGCCCAGATGCCGCCATCACCGTTGGCCAGCGTTACCTGGTCACCCAGCGTCCCTTTAATCAACAAATCATCCGTCTGCTTGTCGGTGATGTTCAGCGCCTCATTAAGGTCCAGCTTGATGCTGTTATTGCCCGCCTTGCCGAGGTCGATAATCTCGATATGCTCCACCTTCAGCCCGAGCGAGGTGAGATCCAGCGTGAGATGCTCGCCGTTCAGCACCAGGGTGTCGGTCCCTGCGCCACCGTCGATATGGCTAAAGTCCATTGAGCCAACCGAGATGGTGTCGTTACCGCTGCTGCCCGTCACCGAGTCGCCATGCAGCACCTGCCCGTCCGCCAGCGTAATGGTTACGCCGCCGATAGTGTAAGCATCGCTGTCAGCCTCGACGGGAGTGGTCGCCGCTGCCGCGGTGCTGGTCGTCGCGCTGGTGCTGGTAGTGGCGGCATCGGTGCTGCTGGTGTCGCTGTCGGTCACCAGCGTCGAGTGAACTGCCGCGACGGCATGCGCCGTGCTGCTGCTCTCCTCCGTGGTGCTTGTTTTGCTGCTGGTGCTGGAGGTATCGGTTGAGGCCACCGCCAGCGAGTCATCAGCCGCGACCGCCATCAGCGATGCCGCTGCCACCGTTGAGCTGACCGGCAACAGCGAGCCGAGCAGCAGCGTGGTAGAGGTCGTCGCCGGGTTGCCTGCCGCATCCACCGCCGCGACCGTCACCAGCGCGCCCAGGTTCAGCGTGGTGAGCAGCCCCCCGGTGAACTTGGCGCTGTAGCGCCCATTGGCGTCAATCACTGCCGTTTGCGTTTGCGACTGGCCATTCTGCGACAGCGTGATGCTGACCGTGGTGCCCGTTGCCAGGCGCAGCGTGCCGCCGGAGATGGTCAGACCGGTTAACAACACGCTCACCAGGCTGGTAACCGCATCGACCCCAATTGCCGGCAGGCTATGGGTCACCGCCGTGAAGCTGGTGCTGGTGCTGGCGCTGTTGCCCGCCCGGTCCGTCACGGTTACCGCGACAGTGTGGCTGCCATCGGCAATCGCGCTGAGGCCCGAGCTCGGCACGCTGACGCTCCAGCTGCCGTTGCTGCCCACCGTGGTGTTGTAGACCGTACCGGCAATGTTGACCGCCACGGTTCCGCCCACCGCGTTGGTTGCCGTGCCGCTCAGGGTCTGCGCCGCCCCCGCTTCCGCCAGGTTGAGGTAGTGGTCGGTAAACACCGAGGCGTTGGTCAGCGTGACCGTTGGCGTGACGTGCGTACCGACAATCACCGATGCCGAGCCGTTTGCCGTGTTGCCCGCGCCGTTGACCAGACTGGCGGTAATGGTCTGCGTACCGTCCGCCAGCGCCAGCAGGCTGGCAGAGGGGACTGAGACACTCCAGCTGCCGTTGGCGGCAACAATAGCGTTAAGGGTCAGTGCACCGACCTTAACCGCAATGGTTGAACCTTCCGCATTGGTGGCGGTACCGGAGATAGTCTGCGCCGACAGCGCCTCGACCGCATTCAGACCGCCGTCGCCAAACAGCGTGCCGATAGTGATAGTCGGGGCGGTCTGGGCGATCACGCTGACCGTACCGCTGGTGGTCGCGCTGTTGCCATACGGGTCGCTAAGCGTGACCTGCGCCGTCTGCGTACCGTTCGCCAGCGTCGCGAGGTCCGCTTTCGGCACGCTCAGGCTCCAGCCACCGCCGCTGCCCACCGTGGTGGTATAGGTATGCGTTCCGAGCACCACCGTGACCGTTGAACCCGCCACCGCGTTAGTAGAGGTCCCGCTGATCAGCTGGGCGTTGGCGAGATCGCCCGCGCTCAGCACGCCGTCACCGAAAATAGTGTTGACCGCGATAGTGGGGGCGCTCTGCACGCCGATGATGACGCCCACGCTGGCACTGGCGTTGTTACCATAGGCATCGGTCACCGCCACACCCACGGTAAGATTGCCGGTCAGCAGCGTGGTCAGCAGCGAAGGCGCCAGCGCGGCGGTGAAGTTACCGTTGGCATCGGTGGTGGCGGTCAGCGTGGTGGTACCCACATTGATTCTGACGCTGGTTCCCGCCGCCACGTTATTCACATGCCCGCTCAGCGTCTGGCCGAGCAGCGCTTCCGCCACGCTCAGCACGCCATCGCCAAACAGCGGATTCAGCGTGACCGAAGGCAGGTTGTTGATGCCCACAATCGCACTCAGCGAGTTGCTGGTGGTGTTACCCGCCGCGTCGGTAACGCTGACGCCGACATTGAGGTTGCCGTCGGTCAGCGTTGCCAGCAGCGCCGGGGTCAGCGCAATGCTGAATTTCCCGTCGCTGCCTGCGGTCGCTACCAGCTGCGTACTGTTTACGCTTACCACCACGCGCGCTCCGGCAGTGGTGGTGCCGCTGATGGTCTGGGTCAGCAGCGCATCCGCCGCGTTCAGCACGCCATCACCGAACAGCTGCAGCTGGTTGAGCACCAGCGACGGCGCGGTGAGGTTAACTGCCAGCCCGCCCGAGGCGCTGGCGGTATTGCCCGCCGCATCCTGTAGCGAAGCGGTCACCGTCAGGTTCGGGTTACCGGTCAGCAGCTGCAGCTGCGCCTGCGTCAGGTTGGTGCTGAAGGTGCCATCGGCATTCACCGTGGCGGTGGCAGAGACAATATTCCCCACGTTGAGATTGACGATAGTGCCCGCCGCCACGTTTTTCACCGTGCCGCTAATCAGCTGGCTGGCGAAGTTAGTGACATCGTTAAGGTTGAGCGCCCCGTCACCGAAGATGGTGTTAAGGGTAATGCTCGGTTCTGCGGTCAGCAGGCCCACGGTGACGCTGTTGCTGGCGGTGTTGCCCGCCGGGTCGACCACTTTGACGCCCAGCGTGGCGTTCCCGGTGGCCAGGCTAAGCAGATCCGTGGCGCCAACATTCACGCTCCACGCCCCGCCCGCCTGCACCGTGGTGGTATAGGTTTTAGTGCCGAGGGTGACGGTAACGGTTGAACCGGCCACCGCATTCAGCGTACCGCCAATGGTCTGGCCCAGCAGCGCCTCAGCGTGGTTCAGCAGATTATCCCCGCCAAACAGGCCGGTAAGCGCCGGAACTACCGGTACGTTGTTGATAATCGCCGTGACGTTTTCCGCCAGGGTTTTGCTGTTACCTGCCGCGTCGCTCACCACTACATTGAGCGCCAGATTGCCATCGGTCACGCCGCTCAGCGCGGAGGATGGGATGGCCAGCGACCATTTACCATCCTGGCCCACGGTGGCGGTCAGGTTTTGTCCCCCCAGAGACAGGGAAACCGTTGCGCCAATGGTGCCGGTACCGGTAATCACGTGATCGACCAGCAGATCGGCTTTGCTCAGGAAGCCATTATCAAACAGCGGGTCAACCGCCAGCGCCAGGGTGTTCAGCACTTTGCTGATGGTCAGCGCGGCGCTGCCCTGGTTGCCGTTGACGTCATTGACTCTGACCGACAGCACGTTGGTGCCGCTGGCTAACAGGGCAATCTCGGCAGCGGCCAGCGGGATGCTGAACACCCCGTCAGTCACCACGGCCGAGGCCAGCAGCGTGTTGCCCAGATAGACGCCAACGGTTTGACCATCCGCGCCGGTCGCTGTCCCGGTCAGCAGCTGCTGTAGCGTTGCTTCCACCCCATTGATGATGTTGTCCTGCGCCAGCACGTTAAGCGCGATCAGCGGCGGTGTGGTAGCCACCACGATGCCATGCGTTGCCGTCCCGACGTTGCCCGCTGCATCGCTAATAGAGGCATTAATGGTTTGCGCATTCTGCCCCAGCGCCTGCAGATCCGCCGACGGCACGTTGAGTGACCAGGTACCGCCCGCCTGCACCACGGTGGTGTAGGTTTTTCCGCCCAGCGTGACGGTCACCGTACGCCCCACTTCAGTGAGCGATGCGGTGCCGCTGATGGTCTGCGAAACCGCGGCTTCGCTGGCGTTCAGCACATTATCCGCACCGGCAAAGTCACCGATAGTCAGGGTTGGCACCAGCGTATCGACCAGCACCGTGGTGGTGGTGGTTACCGGAGAGCCAACGGTTGGGGTATAGGTGACAACCACCGTATCTGTCCCCTGCGGGAATTCCGCAGTGGAGAGTGCAGCAGAGGTCCAGTTGTTATCCGCACGGATTGCATTAACCGTCACCGTGCTGACTAAGGTGCCATTCACCGTAATGGTGATGGTGCCTCCGACACCCGGGGTGGCATTTTGCAACGCACCGCTCAGGGTGGTGGTTGCCCCATCCGCTGCGTTAATAATATTGTCGCCGGTTACCGGGTTCAGCGTGATTGACGGCGTCAGCGGCACGGTCAGGTCAAGAATCACCGAACCATTGGCGGTGGCGGTGTTACCCGCCGCGTCGGTAATCGATACGCTGTAAGCGCCCAGGTTGGTTGCCAGCTCGGCGAGCGCGGCGACCGAGACATTGACGCTCCAGCTGCCGTTGGCCTGCACCGTGCCGGTTAAGGTCTGGCTGCCGATGGTCAACGTTACGGTGGAGCCGACGTCGGCAGCGTTGGTGGTCCCGGTCAGCGTCTGAGTGGTCAGGCTTTCCAGATAGCTCAGGGTGTTATCCCCGGCAAAGGTCAGGCCGGAGATCGCTGGCGCCACGGTGTCAACGATAAAGCCTTCGCTGATGGTGTTGCTGTTGCCCGCAGGGTCTGTCACGGTCACCGACAGATTCTGCGACCCCTGGCCAATCCCGCTCAGTTCGGCGTTGGTCAACGCGAGGGTCCAGTTGCCGTTGGTCCCCACCGTAGCTGCATGGGTCTGGCCGTTGAGGGTGACGGAGACCGTCTGGCCTGCCCCCACTGCCCCGGTGGTTCCGGTCAGCGTCCCGCCGTTGGTCAGCTCGTTGAGATTAAGGTAGCCGTCACCAAACGCCACGCCAACCGTGGGCAGCGGCAGCGTCAGGTAAGCGTCGAAGCCCAGCGTCTGGCTGGCGCTGTTGCCTGCCGCATCGGTTACCGTCACGCTGAGATTGTGTTCGCCGTTCGCCAGGCCGCTCAGCGCCCCGGCAGGCAGCGCCACCGACCAGCTGCCGTCGCTGTTCACCGTGCCGGTATAGCTGATGCCATTGACGTCGACCTTCAGCACCACGCCCTGATTGGCGCCGGTCACGCCGGTATTCCCGGTGATGGTGATCGCGCCGTTGGCCTGAGTAATGCCCAGCGCGTCGTTAGCAAACGGATTGGTGATGGTCGGCACCGGGGCGGTCAGCACGGCGGTGTAGCTGCCGTTGAGCACCGATTCGTTGCCGTAGCTGTCGGTAGCGGTCACCACCACGGTTTTCGTCCCGTTGCCAAACCCGGCAAGCTGATCGGGCGTCAGGTTCAGCGACCAGTCGCCGTTGGCGTTTACCGTGGCGGCAATCGCCGTACCGCCGTTAATACTGACCAGCACGCTCTGCCCCGCCCCGGTCACGCCGGTAGAGCCGCTGAGTAGCTGGGCGACGCCCGCCTCCGCAATGCTCAGCAGGCCATCGACAAACGGCGTAACCAGCGTCACGGCCGGAATATCATGCACCGCCACCACCAGCGAAGTGTTGGCAGAGCTGCTGTTGCCAACCGCATCGGTGATGGTCACCGAGATCGGCCAGTTACCGTCCGGCAGCGCCTGCAGCACCTCAGCCGACAGCGGCAGCGACCAGCTGGTGCCGTCGGCACTGATGGTGGCAGGCAGCAGTGCGCCATTGACGTTGACCGTCACCGTCAGCCCCGCCAGACCACCGGCATGGGTGATCGCCCCGCTCAGGGTGCCGCCGAGCGCCGCTTCCGCCGCGTTCAGCACGCCGTCGCCGAACAGCGGCAGGCCGCCAACGGACACGGTTGGCAGTGCGGTAACGATGGCGTCGAAGTTCAGCGTGGCGCTGTCGCTATTGCCCGCTGCATCGCCCGCCGTCACCACGATTTCATGATTGCCATTGCCCAGCGCCAGCAGCTGCGCCGGTGACACCGTGGCGCTCCATACGCCATTATCATTGACCGTCGCGGTCAGCGCGGTGCCGCCAATGGTGACGCTGATGGTCTGCCCGGCCCCGATCAGGCCGGTGGTGCCCGTCAGGGTCTGTGCGACGCCCGCCTCAGCGACATTCAGCAAGCCGTCAACAAACGGCAGATTGATGGTTGGGTTCAGCGTAGTGGTCAGCACCAGTTCCGCACTGGCGGTAGCGCTGGCCGGATTCACCAGCCCGGCTTCGGTACTGACAGTGACCTGCACCGCCCCGTTACCCAGCCCGACCAGCGCGCCCGCCGGAATATTCGCCGACCAGGTACCGTCAGCGCCCACCGTACCGGTAAAGGTCAGGTTACCGACCGTCACCACCAGCGCCGTGCCGACCTCAAGATTGCTCACCGTACCGGTCAGCGTCTGCGCCAGCGCCGCCTCCACGCCGCTCACCAGGCCGTCACCAAACGGCAGACCCAGCGTCAGCGTTGGCGTATCGTGAACATCCACTACAATCCCGACGTTGCTGGTGGTGGTATTGCCGTTGGTATCGATAACGGAAACGCCTACCGTGACGTTGCCGTCCACCAGCGCCAGCAGATCGGCGGCTGGAATAGTGGTGCTCCAGTTACCGTCTGCATCGGCCAGCACGTTGTAAACTTTGGCCCCCACCGTGATGGTCAGATTAAGGTTTGGCAGGGTGGTGCCTTCAATCAGCAGACCCGCCAGCGCTTCGGCCAGGCTGAGAATATTATCCGCACCCACGCCGACATCCACCGTCAGCAGCGGCGGCACGGTGTGAACGGTGAACTCCTGGCTGTCCGTCGCCACGTTCTGCGCCACATCATTGCCGGTCGCGGTGACGGTGTTGCCATCTTGCGGCAGCGCCTGCACATCCGCAGCGGGCACGGTGGCCTGCCAGTTGCCGTCGGCATCCACCGTCGCGGTGTAGTTTTTATTGTTCAGGGTGACGGTAATCGTCTGCCCCGCCGGAATATGCTGGCTGCTCCCGGTGATCGTCAGGTCACTGCGCGACTCCTGGTAGTCGACCATATCGTCGCTGGTCACGGGATCGATGGTAATGGTTGGCAGGTTGCCAGGCTGCGCCACCACGGTGAAGTCCTGACTGTCGTTGGCAATATTGCCATCGCGGTCGGTGACGGAAACGCTCACCTGCTGAGCACCATCCGCCAGCTGCTGTACATCCGCAGCCGGTACGCTGAAGCTCCATTCCCCACCGGTTACCGTAGTGGTATAAGTCTGGCCGCCGAGCGTGATGGTGACCGTTTGACCGTCCGGCACGCCGTCACTGGTGGTGCCACTCAGCAGCAGCGGCTGATTATGCTCGGTGCTGTTGATGTAGTCATCGCCGGAGACCGGAGCAATGGTGATTAACGGCAGGTCAGCAGCGGTAGCGCGCACGGTGACGGTTTCAGTTTGTACCGTCTGGTTGCCCGCGCTGTCGGTCAGCGTGGCGGTCACGGTGTAATCGCCGTTGGCGAGCGTTTTGGTCACGCTGCCCGGCAGATCGAAGCTCCAGCTGCCGTCACTCTGCACGATAGCAATGTAAGCAGGCTGGATGCCGTTAAAGATGATGCTGACCTGCTGGCCCACCTCATCCGGCGAAGTGCTGCCGGAAACGGTAATCGTCTGCTGGATCTCGGTCGGGTTGATGACGTTATCACTCGCCACGTTATTCAGCACCAGATCCGGCGGCGTCAGGTCCACGATGGCGGCGCTGCTGACAGTGCCGCTGTTACCCGCGGCATCGGTCACCGTCACCGTAATCGGCAGATTGCCTTCGTTCAGCCCCTGCAGCGTGGCCGCCGGGATATTCAGCGTCCAGTTGCCGTTGTTATCCACCGTGGCCGGATAGTCCGTGCCGCCGATGTTCACGCTGACCTGCTGGCCTGCACCGACAGTGCCGGTGGTCCCGCTCAGCGTCTGGCCTGCGCCTGCTTCATCCTGGTTGAGGTAGCCATCGCCAAAC
Organism: Erwinia sp. V90_4; assembly: GCF_029967685.1. Taxonomy (NCBI): domain Bacteria; kingdom Pseudomonadati; phylum Pseudomonadota; class Gammaproteobacteria; order Enterobacterales; family Erwiniaceae; genus Erwinia; species Erwinia sp. V90_4. The sequence continues at coordinate 88,707 of NZ_JASCAQ010000041.1, forward strand.
GGGGTGTTGATGGTCGGCTGCAGCGCGGCGGTCGCCAGGGTGACATCCGCGCTGTTGCTGCCCGGGTTGCCCGCCTGGTCGGTGACCGTGGCGGTCAGCGTGTAGTTGCCGTCGGTGACGCCCGTCAATGCCGCCGCCGGAATATCCAGCGTCCAGCTGCCGTCGGCACCCACGGTGGTGGTCCAGGTCTGGCCGTTGAAGTTAACGGTGACCGTCTGCCCTTCCAGTGCCGGACCGCTGCCGTTATCGGTGCTGCCGCTAATGGTCAGCGGCTGGCCCGCTTCGCTGGCGTTAATAATACCGTCGCCGGCAATCGGGTTCAGCGTAATGGCCGGAGCCACGGTATCAACGTTAAAGCTGACCGGCTGCGTACTGGCGTTGCCCGCCGCATCGGTTGCCGTCACCTGCAGAGTATTGCTGCCCTGTTCGAAGGATTGCAGTACCGCAGAAGGCAGGCTGATGCTCCAGTTGCCGTTACCGTCGACGGTGCCGCTGTACTGGGTGCCGTCAATGGTGACGCTCACCGTCTGGCCGTTACCGCTGACGCCGGTGGTGCCGTTCAGCGTCTGGGTCAGCGCGGCCTCACTCGCGTTGAGCGCGCCGTCGTTAAACGGCACGTCGACAGTGACGGCAGGAAGCGTATTGACCACCACATTCAGGCTCGCACTGCTGTTGACGAGGTTACCGGTGGCGTCGGTTACGCTGACGCCGACGGTTGCCGGGCCATCAGGCAGCCCTGCCAGCGCGGCAGCCGGAACCACCACGCTCCATGCGCCGCCGTTGCCGACCGTCGCCTGGAAAGTCTGGCCGTTGATGGTCAGCGTCAGCTGGCTGCCCGCGTCGACGTTGGCGGTGTGCCCGGTCACGATCAGCGGCTCCTGCGCTTCGCTGGCATTGAGATAGCCGTCGTTGGAGATCGGGTCGATACTGATGCCGGATGCCAGGCTGTTCACCGTGACATCATGGCTGGCACTGACCGGGTTTCCGGCCGCATCGCTGACCGCCGCCGCGATGGTGGTAGTGCCGTTCTCCAGCCCTTGCAGCGTGGAGGCAGGAATAGAGACGCTCCAGCTGCCGTCCGCCTGCACCAGCGCGCTGTATACTTCCGTACCAAGGGTGATGCTGACCGTCTGCCCGGCCTCCACATTACTGGTGGTCCCGGAGAGCAGCTGGCTGCTCTGCTGCTCCGCCCCGTCCAGAATATCGTTGCCGGCAAAGGTATTGATGCTGATGGTCGGCAGATCGGCGGCCGCCGCCTTGACCTCCAGCGGGCTGCTGGTGGTGGTGCTGTTGCCTGCTGCATCGGTCGCCGTAACGCTCAGCGTGTAGCTGCCGTCAGCCAGCGCCTGCAAATCGACGCTCGGAACAGATACCGTCCAGTCGCCGTTGCCGTTGACCTGCACGCCCTGGTAGGTGACGCCGTTCAGCGTGACGACAATCGTGTCCCCGGCTTCGCCCCGACCGCTGACGGCCAGATCCGCGCCCTGTTCGGCAGCATTCAGGATGCCATCGCCCGCCACGGGGGCTACCGTTACCGTTGGTGCCACGGTGTCGACCGTAAACGGCTGGGTGGTATTGGCGCTGTTACCTGCGGCATCGCTGACCACCACGCTGAAGCTGTTATCCCCCTGGGCCAGGCCCGCCAGCGCGGTGGCAGGTACCGCCACGCTCCAGCTGCCGTCAGCCGCTACGATACCGGTATAGGTGGTGCCGTTCAGCGTCAGGGTGACGGTCTGACCATCGCCCGTCACGCCGGTGCTGCCGGTAATATTTTGTGTCGCCGTTGCCTCCTGCGCGTTGAGCGCGCCGTCGCCAAACGGTGGGTTAACGGCGACCACCGGCAGGGTATCAACAATCACCACCAGGCTGCTGCTGCTGGTCTGGGTTACGCCCGCCGCATCCGGACCGCTGACCACAATCGGCAGCGTGCCGTCGGTGAAATCCGCCACCACGTTTTGCGGCAGCGTCACGCTCCAGCTGCCGTCTGCCTGTACGGTTGCCAGGTAAGACGCCCCGCCAATCGCCACGGTCAGCTGGGTTCCCGCCGTGTAATTCGCCGAGGTGCCGCTGATGGTCAGCGGCTGCGCCGCTTCCTCCGCATTCAGGTAACCATCCACGCTGACCGGGTTAATCGCCAGGCCGGAGAGCTGATTATTGATCTCGAAGCTGCCGCTGACCGTGGCCGGGTTGCCTGCCGCATCGCTGACCACCACGCTGTAGCTCTGTTGGCCGTTACTCAGCGCCTCCAGCGCGGAGGCCGGAATGGTCATGCTCCATGCCCCGCTGGCCTGCACTACGCCAGTGTAAGTCACACCGCCCAGCGTGACGCTAACCAGCTGCCCTTCCTGCACGTTAGTGGTGGTGCCGCTCAGCACCTGACTGACGTGCTGTTCCGCGCCGTCAACGATGTTATTACCGGCAAAGGTGTTCACCGTCAGGGTCGGCAGCGTTGCCGCGTCCACACTGACCGCCAGCGTGGTGGTCTGCGTAGTGACGTTACCTGCGGCATCGGTAGCGGTCACGCTGAGCGGATAGTTACCGTTGGTTAGCGCAGCCAGATCGTCAGCGCTGAGCGGCAGCGACCACTGGCCGTTTGGCCCGACGGTGGTGGTGTAAGTTTCATTGTTTAGCGTGACGGAAATGCTGGCCCCGCGCTCGCCGCTGCCGCTCAGCGTAATGCCCTCCTGCTGCTCGGCGGCGTTGAGGATGTTATCCCCGGCTGGCGGATTGAGCGTCAGCGCTGGTGCAGCGACGTCCACCGTCAGCGCCGGGGTCTGCGTGCTGATATTGCCCGCGCCATCTTTCACCGCCACGCTGACGGTGTAGTCGCCGTTGGTCAGTGCAGCGAGATCGGCTGGCGGAACGCTGACCGACCAGTTGCCGTCACCGTCAACGTTAGCGGTGTAGACTTTGCCGTTCAGCGTCACGCGCACGCTGTCATTGCTGTCGCCGGTACCGCTGATGGTCAGAGGCTGCCCCTGCTCGGCGGCATTGAGATAGCCATCGGTAGAAATTGGCGCCACGGTAAAGTCCGGCGGCGTGGTGTCCAGCCCGACAGGGCGAGTCACGGTCGCGACATCTCCCGCCGTTGTAGTGGCCGTCACGGTCAGCGTGTAGCTGCCATCGGTCACGCCGTTCAGCGCGCCGGCCGGAATGGTGGCGCTCCACAGGCCATCAGGCCCGACGGTGGCAGGGTAGTTAGTGCCATTGAAGTTCACTACCACCGAGGTACTGCCGTCCGGCACGCTGCCGGTAACGTTAAACCCGGCGGTCGCTTCTACCGCATTGATCAGATCGTCGCCCGCAACCGGATTCACCAACACTTGATTGGTGATACTGGTATCCACATCGACCGTCGCATTTTGGCTGGCGCTGTTACCGTTCGGCGCGGTCACCACTACGGTTACCGTGTTGTCGCCCTGCGGCAGTGCCCCGAGGGTCTCTGCCGGAACGGTCACCGACCATGCGCCGTTCACCACCGTGGTGGTCAGCGTCTGGCCACCAATGGTGACGCTGACGGTATCACCGCTGGTGCCGGTCCCGGTGATATCCAGCGGCTGCGCGGCTTCAGCGCGATCGATGATGCCGTCTCCGGCAATCGGATCGAGGGTATAAGTAGGCGCGGTAAGCTGCACCTGTACTACCTCACTGTTAACCGTCTGGTTGCCCGTTGGGTCAGAAACCGTGACCGTCAGCGGATAGCCGCCGTTTTGCAGCGCCAGCACGTCGTTGGCCGGGATGGTGGCGCTCCAGTTGCCGTCACCGTCGACCACCGCCTCATAGGTTTTGCCATTCAGGCTGACCACCACGCTATTGCCCGCCGTGGTGGTACCGCTAATGTCGAGCGGCAGCGCATGTTCCGCCGCGTTGATAATGCCATCTTCAGCCACCGGGCCAACCGTCACTGGCGGCAGCTCAGTGGCAATATTCACCGGAACCGGCGTGGTAGTGCTGCTGTTTCCGGCCACGTCCGTCGCGGTGACGGTAATGTTCTGTTGCCCGGTCGGCAGCGCCTGCAGCTGTTCCGGCGTTAGCGCCAGCGTCCACACGCCGGAGCTGTTAACGGTCGCGTTAAAGTCCGTACCGCCGATGTTGACCACCACCGTCTGGCCGTTGCCGGTTTCGCCAGTGGTGCCGCTCAGCGTCTGGCCCGCGGCTGCGGTTGCTTCAGCATTGGTCAGCACGCTGTCGCCAAACGGCGCTTCCAGCGTTGGCTGCGGCAGAGTGTTGATATGCACATTGAGGGTACTGCTGCTGGTCACCTCAGTGCCATTTGGCGCCACCACGCTGGCGGTGGCGGTAAACGGACCATCGGCCAGTACGGTGAGATCGCCCGCCGGAATGGTGGTGCTCCACGAACCGTCCGCCTGCACCTGCGCGCTATAGGTTTTGCCGTTGAAGGTGAAGGTGACGGTGCTGCCTTCCGCGATATTGAGGGTGCTACCGCTCACAGCCAGCCCGTTTTCGGCTTCCTGCTGGTTGAGATAGCCGTCGTCGCTCAGCGGGTCAAAGGCAATCGCCGGCTGGGTGTTATCCACGGTGAAGGTTTTGCTGCTGCTGCCGGTGTTGCCTGCCTGGTCAGTAATGCTGACCGTCAGGGTGTAAGAGCCATTCGCCAGCCCGCTCAGCGCCGATGCCGGCAGCTCCACCTGCCAGCTGCCCGGACTGCCCGCCTGTACCGTGGTGGTGTAGCTTTCGCCGTTCAGGGTAACGGTAACCGTATTTCCGGCTTCGGCATTGGTCACGGTGCCGCTGATAATCTGCGCCACCTGCTGCTCTGCGCCATCAACGATATTATTGGCGGTGACGTTAGAGACAAAGATCGCCGGAACCCCGGTATCAATAGCCAGCGGCGTGCTGCTGCTGCTGGTGTTGCCCGCCGGATCGGTTGCGGTGACGTTGAGGGTATAGCTGCCGTCGGTTACGCCCGCCACGTAAGTTCCCGGAATGGTCAGCGTCCACTGGCCGTTGGTGCCGACCACCGCGCTGAAGGCGGTACCGTTCAGCTCAACGCTAATGACGTTACCCGCTTCCCCGCCGCCGGTGACGACCAGCGGCTGGCCGGATTCCGCGGCGTTAATAACGCCGTCAGAGACCGGATTAACGCTGACCGCTGGGGCCGTCAGGTCCACTTCGATGGTGCGCGTGACGGTGGTGCTGTTGCCCGCCGTATCGGTGCTGGTGACCTGCAGTGGGTAGCTGCCATTGGTCAGGGCCGTCAGTGCGTTTGCCGGCAGATCGATGCTCCAGCTGCCGGTGCCGCCAACCGTGGTAGTGTAGGTTTCGCCATTCAGCGTGACGGTGATGCGGTCGCCGACCTCGCCGGAGCCGCTGAGGGTTTGCAGCTCGCCGCTCTCTGCGGCGTTGATGCGGTTATCCCCGGTCAGGGCTTCCACGCTGACCTGCGGCGCCACGGTGTCGACGGTGAAGTTGCCGGTCGCCGTGCTGGTGTTGCCCGCACTGTCAGCCACCGTGACGCTCAGGGAGTTGGCCCCCTGCGGCAGAGACTGCAGCACGGCGGAAGGCAGGGAAACACTCCAGTTGCCCTGCGCGTCCACCGTCCCGGTGTAGGTAATCCCCGCAATCACCACGCTGACGGTCTGGCCTGCCCCCTCCACCCCGGTGCTGCCGCTCAGGGTCTGCTCGCTGCCGGCCTCCGCCGCGTTGAGCAAGGCATCGCCAAACGGCGGATTGATGCTGAGGTCGAGCTCAGAGGTCACGGAACTGTCCAGCGAGTGCTGAGCCGTGACGGTGTTGCCATTGATATCCGTGGCAGTGGCGGTCACGGTCAGGTTGCCGTTGGGCAGCGCCACCAGGTCGGCAGACGGCACATTCACCGTCCAACTACCGTCGCTATTGGTCGTGGTCAGATACTCTTTGCCGTTGAAGGTCACCGCGACGCGGCTGCCTGCGGCAACAAAGCGGCTGAAGCCGTGAATCGCCATCGGCAACAGCGACTCATTGTGGCTCAGCATATTGTCATCGCTGATCACCCCGATGGCGATGGCGCTGAAGGTGTTATCAACGGTGAAGCTCCCGTTGGCGCTGGTCGGGTTACCGGCAACGTCGCTGACGCTGACGGTGTAGCTGTCGGTGCCGTTCGCGAGGTTAGCCAGCGCCGCTGCAGGAACCAGCACGCTCCAGCTGCCGTCGGCGTTCACTAGCCCGGTATACTGGTTGCCGTTAAGCGTCACGGTCACTACCTGCCCGGCCTGTACGTTGCTGGTGCTGCCGGTCATCAGCTGCGACAGCCCTTTCTCGGCGCCATCCACAATATTATCGCCGGCAAACGCGCCCACGGTAATCGCCGGCAGCGAGGCAGCGCTGGCAATCACGGTCAGCGGCTGGCTGCTGCTGCCCATGTTGCCGAGACTGTCGGTAGCGGTCACCGTCACGGTGTAGCTGCCGTCCGCCAGGCCGCTAACCACATTGGCCGGTATATTGGCGCTCCAGCTGCCATCGGCAGCCACGGTAGCGGTGTAGTCGACATTGTTGATGGTCACGACCACGCCCGCACCCGGCTCGGTGGTGCCGACGATCGCCAGCGCCGCGTTATGCTCGGCAGCATTAAGATAGCCATCGCCAGAAACCGGCGCGACGGTCACAACCGGAGGCGCGGTATCGATGACGATCGGCGCCTGCACGGTGGTTTCATTGCCGCCGCTGTCGCGTGCGGTAATGCTGATGTCATATTTGCCATCACTCAGCCCCTGCAGGGTGGCCGGGTCGACATTGACGCTCCAGCTGCCGCTGGCATCGGCCGCGCTATGGTAGGTCACACCGTTGATCACCACGGTAATGGTGCTGAGCGCCTCTGCCTGGCCGCTCAGCGCCAGCGGCTGATTCTGCTCGCTGGCGTTAATCACGCCGTCGCCAGCAATGGTGCCGACAGAAAGGGTTGGCGGGGTGGTATCCACGCTGACAGTGGTGCTGCTGACGATCTGGTTGCCTGCAGCATCGCTGACGGTCACGGTGACCGTATTGCTCCCCTGCGGCAGCCCGCTGAGCGCCGATGGCGGCAGCGTTACGCTCCACTCGCCGGTGGCCGGGTTAACCGTCGCCGGGTAGTTCACGCCGTTCAGGCTCACGGTGACCACCTGGTCCGGCAGCGCCAGCCCGGTATTACCGCTCAGCACCTGCGGGGTTGTCGATTCGCCCAGGTTGAGGATGTTGTCGCCACCGAAGGCGGCATTAAATTCAATATTGTTCGGGAAGTTAACCTGCACGCCCAAATTGAGGCTGCTGGTCACCGAGTTGTTATTGGCATCGGTGACCACCACCGGATAACTGCCGTTAGCCACTCCGGCGAAATCAGCCGGAGGAATGGTGATGCTCCAGCTGCCATCGGCTGCCACGGTGGTGTTGTAAGTATGACCGTTAAAGGTGACGGTGAGCGGCGCGCCCACGGGCAGATTGAGGCTGGTACCGTTCACGCTAACCGGTGACTGAGCCTCCTGCGCGTTGACCCAGTTATCTTCGCTGATCGGAGCAATGGCGAGGCTGGCGGCAGCCGGATCGAGAACCACACTGACCGAACCGCTGCTGGTGGCGACGTTGCCTGCTTTATCGGCAACGGTGGCGGAGTACGTTACCGTCTGGCCATCGCTCAGACCGCTGAGGGCGCTGGCCGGGATGGAGACGTGCCACAGCCCGCCCGCCAGCACCGTGGTGGTGTACTGCACCCCGTTGAAGGTCAGGGTCAGGGTTTGTCCGGCCTGCACGTGGGCGGCAGTGCCGCTCAGCTCCTGCGCCACATTCAGCTCTGCCCCCTGCAGAATATTATCCCCGGCGAAGCTGTTGAAGGTGATGGTTGGCTGATTGGCTGGCTGGGCGGCAAAAGTCACCTCGGTATAGGCCGTGCCCTGGTTACCGGCCGCATCGGTTGCCGTTACGGTGACCGGATAGCTGCCGTCAATGAGGGTAGCTTTGCTTTCCGGCGGAACCACCACGCTCCAGTCGCCGGAACCGTTGGTGGTGGTGGTCAGCGTCACGTCGCCAAACTTCACCTGAATAGTGCTGTTGGCTTCCGCCCGACCGATGATGGTCAGGTTACCCGCCAGTTCAGCGGCGCTGACGTAGCCATCGCCGCTGACGGGGTTAACGCTAACGGCAGGCGCCAGCGTATCCACGTTGAGATTCAGCGGGTCACTGCTGACCGTGTTGCCATATTTATCGCTGGCCGTTACCGTCAGCGAATTATTCCCCTGCTCAAGCTGCTGCAGCGCGGAAGCTGGAATATTGACGCTCCAGCTGCCGTTCGCGCCCACCGTCGCGGTGTAGGTCTGACCATCCAGCGTCACGGTGACGGTCTGGCCGCCGGTGCTGGTGCCGGTCAGCGTCAACGCCTGGCCGACATCGGCGGCGTTGAGTGGGGCATCAGGAATATTCACCTCCAGCCCCGGAGGCTGGGTATCGACATTCACCTGGGTGGTGGTGGTGGTTTTGTTGCCTGCGGGATCGGTGACGGTCACCACCAGCGGCAGCTGCCCTTCAATCGGGGTTGAGACCGCATTGGCGGGCAGAGTGACGCTCCAGCTGCCGTTACTGTTAACCGTGCCGGTGTAGGTGTTGCCGTTGAACGTCACAGTGACGGTCTGCCCCGCCCCGCTCACGCCGGTGTTACCGGTGATGGTCTGGCTGCTGCCCGCTTCCGCACCGCTCAGCACCCCGTCGCCAAACGGCAGATCGATCCCGGCATTTGGCAGCGTGGTGTGGACGTCAACCGTCACGACCGTACTGTTCTGCAAAGTGGTGCCGTTGGCCAGCGTGGCGGTCGCCACGATCAGGTTTGAGCCTTGCGGCAGGCTTTGCAGATCGGCAGACGGTACGCTGATGCTCCAGCTGCCGTTCGCTGCCGTGGTGGTGGTGTAAGCATGGCCGCCGAGGGTGACGGAAATCGCCGTGCCGGCTGGCAGACCGCTGGCCGTACCGGAAATGGTCAGCGCGCTTTGTGCTTCCGTGGCGTTAAGATAGCCGTCGCCGCTGATAGGCGCAGTGATGCTGATGCTGCCGGTGGCATCGGGCTGTACGGTGAAATTGTGCGTATCGGTCGCCGTCTGGCCGCTGGCGTTGGTGACGGTGGCGGAGAGGGTCGCGGTGCCGCTCGCCAGCGCCTGCAGCGCGCTGGCAGGAACCGAGACGCTCCAGCTGCCGTTGGCCTGCACGCTGGCGGTGTAGGAAACGCCGTTAAGGGTGATGGTGACCGTCTGCCCGGCCTGTACGTTGGTGGTGGTGCCGCTCAGCAGCTGGCTGGTCTGCTTTTCCGCGCCGTCCAGCACGTTATCCCCGGCAAAAGTGCCGATGGTCAGGGTGGGTACGCCGGGTACCACCGTTGGCTCAACGGTGAAATTATGCGTGTCGGTCGCCGTCTGGCCGCTGGCGTTGGTGACGGTGGCGGAGAAAGTGGCAGTCCCGCTCGCCAGCGCCTGCAGCGCGCTGGCAGGCACGGAAACGCTCCAGCTGCCGTTGGCCTGCACCACCGCCGTGTAGCTCACGCCGTTAAGCGTAATAGTCACCGTCTGCCCGGCCTGCACGTTGGTGGTGGTACCACTCAGCAGCTGGCTGGTCTGCTTTTCGCTGCCGTCAAGAATGTTATCCCCGGCGAAGTTGCCGATAGTCAGCGTCGGCGTGGTGGCAGGCGGATTTGTGCCGCCGTTGTTGTCATCGCCCCCGCCACCGCCGCCACCGCCCGCTAAGGCGCCGATGCCCACGCCGACTAATCCCAGCGCCCCGATACCGGCAGCGGTCATCACGCCGTTACCGGCCCCCGTATCAGCCAGCAGCAGCGGTTCAATACTGCCGAGGGATTCATATTGCGGGGTGAGGACCATCGCGGTCTGTGCATCAAGTTCGTTGGTCACCGGGAACAGCACGTGCTCCGGCCGGTTAACCCCATCGTCAAACACCAGTTCGCTGTGCTCGCCGTCCACATCGTCAAAGAAGAACTGCTGATAGCGCACGGTAGTGCCATCTTTCATGTGCAGGATCAGGTCGTTACCCTGGCGTTCGTATTCAGCCACCATCTCGCGCGTGCCGTGGATTTTCACCACGCTAGGCTGATTGAGGAGAACCGTTTTCGAGGAGCCCGAAGTGGCCTGAGAGAGGATCGTTCCGTCGTCGCGTGAAAGGATTTCTACGCTGCCATTATTGAGCTGTGCCATGGTCATAACCTCGTGTACACCAGATAACAGGGATTAAGTGTCCAACGCATAAAAGTGAAAATAAATTTCACTTTTATTGCGTTAGACAAAATTTTGAGCAGTGCCATCTACCGGCAGCGCTTTTCACCTGATGTACGGACGGAGGTTAGTTTCCCCGCGAAAATATAGGACCAAAACTGGCTAATAGAGACTGTTATTTTGTTAATTTCACTAACAGATATAATTAATAAAGTGAATGTGTTGTTTGATGTTTATTTATCGGAAGGATAAATTTATTTAATTACTAACCGTACTCGACAGCTGAGAAGAGCGGCAAAAAATGCCAGATAATTACTATTCAGCTGACAGTAATGATTTGATTTAAATCCAAGAAAAATCCTAATCGGCAGCGAGAGGAATGGGCAATTTATTACGTCAGAGTGGATTAAAAACAGGTAATACCGCCCGGTGAGTTTCGCGAAAATTTCATGTTGATTCGTGACATTCAGCACAAGTTTTATCCAAGACAAACGTCTGGTGAGGAACGGTCATAAAGTCACTGCCAGCAGAATTTTTTTACGCTTTTCCAGTGATTTGGCTTAAGGAGTGATCCCCGTCACGCTTTCCAGGACTCCTCTGGAAATTTGCCCTTAAGCGACAATTCTGATTAACAGCCGCATTTTTTCAGGTTATTAACTCCTCTACCCTAATCTAGCTGGATTGGTGCCAGCGCTTTTAACCTCATTCCGCCAGGGTTTAGCTTCTTAAAACAGGTCAGATGTGGTAAAAATTGGGGCTAATTTTTGTGGCTGGCAATAGGGATAAAATGACGACAGTGGATGCGCAAGCCTCTGATACTCAAGCGCGAGCAGTACAGCGCGCAACGCGAATAGCGTTTTTGATCGCCGGTATCGGGATGGCGTCGTGGGCCCCGCTGGTCCCCTACGCTAAACAGCGTGCTCAGCTGAGTGACGGCTCACTCGGTACCCTGCTGCTGTGCCTGGGTTTAGGCTCACTAATCGCCATGCCGCTCACCGGCGTGCTGGTCGGCCGCTTCGGCTGCAAGCGGGTGATGGCCACCGGAAGTGCTCTACTGCTGGTCCTGCTGCCTCTGCTGGCATCGCTCTCAACGCCCCTCTCGCTGGGGCTGACGCTGATGGTATTTGGTGCTGCGATCGGGTTAATCGACGTGGCGATGAATATCCAGGCCGTGGAGGTCGAAAAGGCCGCAGATAAGGCCATGATGTCGGGCTTTCATGGCTTTTTCAGCGCGGGGGGGATTGTCGGTGCCGGTCTGGTCAGCGCGGCCCTCGCCCTTGGCGCCAGTCCGTTAGTTGGCGTGCTGTTTATCGATTTATTACTGGTCCTGCTGTGGCTGGGCTGCCAGCGTCACCTGATGAACCAGCGCCTGCACCAGCCGGATACACCGCTGTTTGTGATGCCGCGTGGCTGGGTACTGTTCCTCGGAGTGATGTGCTTTATTCTGTTTTTAACCGAAGGCGCAATCCTCGACTGGGGGGCGCTGTTCCTCAACCAGGCGCGTGACCTGCCTGCCGCTCAGGCCGGGCTGGGCTATGCGGTGTTCTCGGTGGCGATGACCATTGGCCGCTTAACCGGCGACCGAATCGTTAACTATTTTGGCCGCACCGCGACGCTATTCTGCGGCACGCTCTGCGCCGCCGCCGGGATGCTGCTGGCGGTGTTGGTGCCGAGTACGCTGGTGACGCTGTTGGGTTTTATGCTGATCGGTTTTGGTGGTGCCAATGCCGTACCGATTATGTTCACCGCTGCGGGTAAACAGCAGGTGATGCCGGTCAATCTGGCGATTTCGGCCATGACAACCATCGGTTATGCAGGTATTCTGGCAGGCCCGGCTTTAGTCGGATTTATCTCACAGTTGTCCAGCCTGTCGGTGGCCTTCAGTGCCATTGCCGCGCTGCTTTTAGTCGTGGCTGCCAGCGCCCGACTGATTACACGTTAACTGGGGTTTCATTGCATGTTGCCATATAAATTTCCGCTGACATCCGGCAATGTTACGCGCTTTTTTGTGATGTTTATCGTGGTGCTGCTTCTGGCATCAGGATTTATGATCCACAACGCGGTAAATGCCTGGTTGACGGAAAAACGTTATGCGATGGCGGATATCACCCATGCCATGCAAAAGCGCATTGATACCTATCGCTTCGCCACCTGGCAGATCTATGAAAACCTGGCGGCCAGCGCGGCCGGTATGCCATCGAACAGTCTGCAGGAAACGCGCCTGCGCCCGGACGTCTACTATCTGGAAAAAACCCGTCGTAAAACCGAAGCGCTGATTTTTGGTTCTCACGATAGCGGCACGCTGGATATGACCCTGCGCATGAGCAACTACCTTGATACGCTGTGGGGCGCGGAAAACAGCACCTGGTCGATGTACTTTTTGAACGGCCAGGATAACAGCATGATCCTGGTCTCTACCCTGCCGCTGAAGGATATGGCCACGCGCTACAAAGAGAGCGCCATCAGCAATATCGTTGAGGCACGCCGCGCGGAGATGCTGCAGCAGGCCAACGCCCTGGACGAGCGCGAGAGCTTCTCGCCGCTGCGCCGCTTCAGCTGGCAGAACGACCACTACTTTACGGTTCGCACCACTTTTAATCAGCCGGGTCATCTGGCAACCGTGGTGGCGTTTGACCTGCCGGTGAATGACCTGGTCCCGCTCAATATGCCGCTGGAAAACTTCCAGTTGAAGCAGGATGCCGCACCGGTGGCGGAAGGGGATGACAATCAGGACAGCAACGGCAGCACGCGCATTGACTGGGTTAACCCGAATATTGAAATTGCCGCTTCGCTGGCCAGCACCCCGCTACAGCTGGTTTATCGCGTACCGATCACCGGCCTGGTCATTGATACCCTGCACAATCTGCTGTGGCCGCTGCTGGCAAACTTCGCGCTGCTGATCATGTCGCTGGCAGGGCTGTTTTTGCTGCGCCAGCAGTCGCTGCGCCCGAGCGAGAATCAGAGCGCAGAGCTGGAGTCACTGCGCCTGCTGAACGAAGAGATTGTTGGCACGCTACCGGTCGGTCTGCTGGTGTATGACTTCGCCAACAACCGCACGATTATCAGCAACAAGATTGCCGAACATCTGCTGCCGCATCTTAACCTGCAAAAGATTATCAATATGTCCGATCAGCATCAGGGCGTGCTGCAGGCCACGGTGAATAACGAAGTGTATGAGATCCGCCATGCGCGCAGCGTCATTTCTCCGCATACCCAGCTGTTTATGATGCGCGATCAGGACCGGGAATTACTGGTCAACAAGAAGCTGCAGAAAGCGCAGCAGGTGCTGGATAAAAACCACCAGTCGCGTCAGCAGCTGTTACAGAACCTGGGTCATGCCCTGCAGCGCCCGCTGCATGATGTTATCAGCCGTTTGCAGTCTCTCGGGGCGGAACACCAGCCTGAGCAGCTCGAAGATTCGCTGGAGGCGTCACAGGCTCTGAGCCGCCTGGTGGATGATATCGTGCTGCTGAACCAGCTGGAAACCCTCGACTGGGCGCCGGACGCCTGCAGCTTCAGCCTGCAAACCCTGCTGGATGAGCTGGCGGTAGAGATCCTGCCGATAATGCGCCGCAAAGGGTTGACGCTGATGATTAACAACACCCTTAGCAGCGATGAGATGCGTTTCGGTGACCGCCGGGCCATTGCTAAAATTCTCTCAACGCTGGTGCATTACGCGGTGACCACCACCACCTGGGGCCGCGTCAGCATCACCATCATCGCACCGCCAGAGCGCGCCGACCGCCTGTCGATTGAGATTGTCGATACCGGCGCGGGGCTGTCCGCCGATGAGATGGCGAATACCGATTTCCCGTTCCTCGGAGAGACGCACCAGGATCGTTTTGGTCAGGCATCCGGTATGGCCTTTTTCCTCTGCAAGCAGCTGTGTAAACAGCTTGGCGGGCATTTGGACATTGCGGCGCGCCCGGATATTGGCTCGCGCTACAGTATTCAGCTACACGCCCCGCTGGAGCCGCAGCAGGATCAGGAAGAGAAACTGCTGGAAGGGGTTAACGCCCTGATTGATATTACCGTTGATGACGTGCGTAAAATCGTGGTGCATCAACTGGAAAACTGGGGCGCGAACTGCATTACGCCAGACGAGCGCTTCTCCGGCCAGGAACATGATGTGCTGGTGACTGACGATCCACAGCGTTTAACGCCATGGTCGCTACTGCTCACGGATGATGAACCCGGTTTCAGCCAGCTGGCTGCAAATCAGTACCGCGTGAACTTCAATATCAGCAGTGCGATGCAGGATGCGCTGCTGACGTTGATTGAACAACAGCTTGCCCGGGACGAGTTGACTGACGAAAATATGGACCCGCAGGATACGGCTCAACTTTTCGCCAGTGGCTATTTCCAGCTTTTCGTTGATACAGTACCAGATGATGTAAAGAGGCTGTATAATGAAGCCGCAGACAGGGATTACAGTGCGCTGGCTCAGACCGCACACCGGCTGAAAGGCGTGTTTGCCATGTTAAATTTGCTACCCGGCAAGCAGCTTTGTGAAACGTTAGAACTGCACATTAAAGAATGTGACGATTCAAACATTAAAAATACCACCAGTGAAGTTGACACTTACGTCGATGAACTGCTGCAGCAAGGTAACCAATAATATGAATAACCTGAATGTCATTATTGCCGACGACCATCCTATTGTTCTGTTCGGCATTCGTAAGTCGCTTGAGCAGATTGAATGGGTCAACGTTGTAGGCGAATTTGAAGACTCCACGGCCTTAGTTAACAGCCTGCCTAAGCTTGATGCGAACGTGCTGATCACCGACCTTTCTATGCCAGGTGAGAAATATGGCGACGGTATTACGCTGATTAAATACATCAAGCGTCACTATCCCGACCTGTCGATTATTGTTCTGACCATGAACAATAACCCGGCGATCCTGAGCGCGGTACTGGACCTGGATATCGAAGGTATTGTCCTGAAGCAGGGTGCACCAACCGACCTGCCGAAAGCGCTGGCAGCCTTGCAGAAGGGTAAGAAATATACTCCGGATAGCGTGGCAAAACTGCTGGAGAAAATCAGCGCGGGTGGCTACGGTGACAAACGTCTGTCGCCGAAAGAGAGCGAAGTATTACGCCTGTTTGCTGAAGGTTTCCTGGTGACTGAAATTGCCAAGAAGCTGAACCGCAGTATTAAAACCATCAGTAGCCAGAAGAAATCAGCGATGATGAAACTGGGTGTTGATAACGATATTGCCCTGCTGAACTATCTCTCTTCAGTGAGCATGTCTCCTTCCGTAGATTAAGCCAATATTCACCTGGCGGGTCGACCGGAAAAAATGGTCGACCCCTACGAGGGAATGTGTAACGGGTCGACCGGAAAAATGGTCGACCCCTACGAGGGAATGTGTAACGGGTCGACCGGAAAAAGGGTCGACCCCTACGAGGGAATGTGTAACGGGTCGACCGGAAAAAGGGTCGCCCCCTACATGGGAATTTGTAGGGGCTGACCTTCTTTTCCGGTCAGCCCTTACTACTTAAACGCTACCCCTGCCCTTTCTCACCCGCTCCGCATAATACGCCAGCGCCTGCTGCAACGTATCCATCGTCACCGGCTTCGACAGGCAGTTATCCATTCCAGCCTCAATACAACGCTGCTTCTCTTCGGCCAGCGCATTCGCGGTCACGCCGACCACCGGGAAAGTTTGCCCCAGCTCGCGCAGGCGCTGCGTCAGACGGTAGCCATCCATATTCGGCATATTGACATCGGTCAGCACAATATCAATCTCGCTGCGGCTCAGTACATTGAGGGCATCAATACCGTCCTGCGCCGTTTTGACGCGGTAACCCAGCGAGCCGAGCTGATCTGACAGCAGCATGCGGTTGATCGGATGGTCATCAACCACCAGAATCAGGATATCGTCATTGCTGACGCCGCTCTCCTGCTCAACCAGCGTGGCCGGTAATCCTTCCGGCATCGCGACTTCCACGCGATAGATGCGCCCAAGCAGCACCGGCAGCTCGTGCGGCGTGGTCGTGGCGCACAGCCAGCGCCCCGGCAGCACTTCGCGCGGTCCGTCATTATGACGATTGTCGAAGCGTATCACAGCGCGCACGTTCTGTTCCGGCTGGCAGTCGTAATCGCAGATAATCACGTCCTCCGCTTCAGCCTCACCCTCGTAGCGCCGCACCTGGATGCCATGACCACGCAGCATTTTGTCGAGGAATTCCGCCAGCTGATCGTTACGCACCGCCAGCCAGCACTGTTTATCCTGCAAGCCATCATGCAGCTCGGGGGTCATCACCCGGCTGTTGTAGAGCGGTATACGAATAATAAACTGGCTGCCCATCCCCGGCTCGGAGTCCACCTCAATATCGCCGTCCATCATGTTGATCAGCTTCTCACAGATCGCCAGCCCGAGTCCGGTTCCCTGGAAATTCCGCTGCACGCCGCTGCCGACCTGGAAGAACGGGTCAAATAGCCGGGTCAGCTCTTTCGCCGGGATCCCCACGCCGCTGTCGCGCACGCGGAACGCCAAGTAGCCATCTTTGACGTAGGCGTGCAGGACGATGCCGCCGGTATGGGTAAACTTAATGGAGTTGCTCAGCAGGTTAGAGATCACCTGCTGCAAACGCATCGGATCGCCGTCCAGCGTCACCGGCACGTCGCTGTCGATGAAGCACCACAGCGTCAGACGCTTTTTCACCACCATCGCCAGATAGTTGGAGGTGATATGCGCTATCACCTCACGCGGGGAAAACTCACGCGGCTCAATCTTCAACTGCTCAGACTCGATTTTCGAGAAATCGAGGATATCACTGATGATTTTCAGCAGCAGGCTGGAGGAGTTGTTCATCGCCGTCACCAGCGACTCCACGCCTTTGGGTAAAGTTTTGGTTTGCAGCAGGTCGAGGTTACCAATAATGCCGTACAGCGGGGTGCGTAGCTCGTGGCTGACGGTGGCGAGGAACATCGATTTCGACTGGCTGGCCTGCTCTGCGGCCTGCGCCATCTCCTGCAGCGACTCTTCCATCTTCACGCGCGCGCTGACATCCACCAGCACGCAGATCGCCACGTTTTCATTGCGGTAGCGTGAATGCACAAAACTGATTTGCAGGTTGGTATTGCTACCGGTCAGCACGTCGACAAAGTTAACCTGCTGTCCGCAGATAATCTCGGTCAGGCGCAGACGGTCTTCCTGAGTCAGCATGGTGAGGTAGTTATGCGCCAGCTCGTTACTCAGAATATTGGTGCCGTCACTGGTGCGCAGAATGCAGATCCCGACCGGCGCCGAAGCGACAATTTTGCGGTTGAACTGCTCATGCTCTTCCAGCCGGTGTGCATTATCCTCGGCGGGGAGAAACATGCGGCGCTCGAACAGCCAGGCGAGGGTAAACAGGATAATCGCGCTGATAATATTCAGCAGAATGGCGTTGATCAGCAGCATTTTTAGCGGCTCAATCATCGCGCTGGTCGGCACCGAGTACACCACGCTCAGGGACGAAGGCGGCAGCTCTTTTTTCATCACCAGCTGTTTGTACCCGGCAACATAGCCAAACCAGCTGGCGTCATCAGGGAGATCGTCGGCGGAAAAGGCCAGCGCGCCGCGGGCGGAAGAGAGCACCCGCTGGTTGTTCTGATCGACCAGCGTCACCGCCACCGGCAGGTTGCCTGGGGTGATAAAGTCCTCCATACGAATGCTCTGCTCAATACCGAGCAGCGCCGCAACCTTATTCGCCACATAAACCGGGGTGATCATATAGTAATAGCCGACCCCCGGCTGCGCGGTCGGCGACACCCAGAACAGGCTATTTTTGCGCTCCTCTTCGTTGCCGCTGCGGTACTTCAGGATGCGTTCATGCAGCGATTTCAGCGCCCGCTCACGGTCGACGGAAGCATTCCCCACCCCGAAGTCCGCCAGGCACTGGCTCTCGCCACCGACGAAAAACACCCGGTTCAGCTCATAGGCCGAGGCAAAGTTCACTTTCCAGTAATTGAGGAAATAGCTGAGCGATTCCAGCGAATTACGCCAGGTGTTGCTCATCGCACTACAGTCTGAATCGGCATAAAGCGGGTAGAACTGCGGCAGCGTACTCTTACCGGGAAACACGCCGTTCAGCACATCAAGCCCGCTGGACGAGGTATTCAGGCGGTTTTCAGCAATAAACTTCAGCTCGCGCGTCACGTCTGCGGAGTGACGCACGTACCACTGAGTCTGATCATAGCTGGTATTAAACTCCTGGCGAACCTGGGACTCTCTCTCGTGCAGGACGTTAATAATGTAGAACGTTGTCAGCAAGGCACCCAGCATCCACAGCATCAGCGCCAGCGCACGGAACAGGTAGCGCGAGATTTTTAACGTTGTACGGAAAGAGACAAGATATTTCAAACGGGACCCACGCAGCCATCAGCAGTGATAAAACAGAGTGCCGATACAGTAGCGTTCACCTGCTGAAAAAGCCAGTTATCCCCGCCCCGCCCCCGCTCTATTTCAGCTAATTCTGCTTTGTTCCCCGGACTCTTTACGCCACTGCGAGGGGGTTTTTCCGGTAATGCGCAGAAACTCGCGATTAAAGTTTGATTTGGTCTGGAAACCGACGTTTTCCATGATCTCAATGATCGTACTCTGACTGCGGCAAAGGTGCTCGCAGGCTTCAGCAATTCGCCAACTGTTAACATACTGCGATACGCTCTGGCGGTGGAGTGCATTGATGGCGGCGGAGACCTGACGACTCGGAATTCCTGATTTACGCGCCAGCTGCTCCAGGTTCAGTCCGGTCTCGCGATGAATACCGCTACGCATCAGCTCATCGATGCGTTCGAGCACGGCGGCGGCGCCCTCTTTCACCTTGCGCGATTTTACCGCCGTGCTGGCGGTGGCAGGCGTCAGCAGTAGCGTCAGCGCCACCAGCAGGCAGACCAGTAAATTACCGCAGGCTGTTAATAGCTGAACCCCGCTGCCCGCCCTGTATTCCAGCAGCCCCGCAACGCTGATGTCGATCAGCGCGACCGCGATTAGCAAGACGGCCAGCAGACGCCAGCCATTCACGCTCAGGCCACTGCTCTCCAGCGGCAGCTGGCAGAAAGTGTCCCTGCCCTGACGCAATGTTATCAGCATCGCTGCTGCGCTACTCATCCAGATGACTGCCATCAGCCCATCAATCGCCTGCGGTAGCCACAGGATACTGCCAGCCATTAACAGTAGCGCCAGCACGCTAAGCGCAAGATGCAGCCTCTGCCCGGTGGCCTGACACAGTGCCAGATAGCAAAACAGCGGCAGCGCAACTGCCGTCAGCGGCTGTATTATGCGCAGCTGATTAAACTGCGGCAGTGCCCCCAAACCGGCAACCACCGTGTGCAGCAGGAAAACCAGCAGCAGCAGACGGAAGAACGCGCCAGCCTGACGTTTCTGCACCAGCAGCAGCAGGCAGGCAAAGCTAAGGAGAAAATTTATCGGTATTAGCATAGGACTCAATCGCGATCGAGGACGCCAGGCGTCTGTAAAGTTCTGATAATGGGACTTTTATACGTGAGGAGTAAATAAGATGCCGCTGATTTTTCTGTTTTCACTGATGTTAATCAGTTTCTCGAGCTGGAGCTATTCCGTTGCTACGCAGCAGGAAACGCTCAGTAATCCTGCCCTGAAGCGCACGCTTAATGTCCGTATTTTCTACCCCAGCGAAAGCCATCAGGCAGCGACCTTGCAGGCAGCAAGACCGGTGCTGACTGGATTTTATGCGATAGAACAGGCTCAGCCTGCTGCGGGCAAGTTTCCCCTGATTGTGCTGAGCCACGGCAGCGGCGGTAATAACAGCAGCCTGGCCTGGCTGGCCGTGCCGCTGGCGGCGCAAGGGGCCATTGTGATTGCCGCTAATCACCCGGGCAGCACCACCGGCGATTCCAGCCCCGATACCGACCTGACGCTGCAGACGCGCGACCTGTCGTTTTTAATCACCCACTATCTTGATGACGCAAGATGGCGGCCTGCCATTGACGCCAACAGGATTGGCGCTATCGGGCATTCAAAGGGCGGTTACAGCGTGCTGGCACTGGCCGGAGCGCGGATAACCCAGGCACGGCTGGTTGAGTACTGCCGCAGCAAACCGCAGATGCCGGACTGCCTGTTTTACCAGCGCGGGCACCTGCCGCTGGCACAGCGATCGGCGGCCACGCTGGCGGCCAGCTATCGTGACCCGCGAGTGAAGTTTGTCGTCGCTATCGACCCGGGAATGAGCGATGTTTTCACTCCCGCCAGCCTGCACTCTATTACCCTTCCACTGCTGGTGATTGCCGCGGGCTATTATATCCGCGCACAGCCGGAGATTAATTTGGGGGTGGATAGGTTGCCGCTACCGCTGTTGCGCCTGCCACAGGCCGGACACTATGACTTCCTGCCGCAATGTCAGCCAGCGGCACAAGCGATTCTGGCAGAGGAAGGGGAAGCATTTATTTGCGAAACATCGCGGGAAAAGCGTGAGGAGGTACATCAGCAGACAATTACCGCCGTCAGCGCGTTTATTCAGCGCAGCTGAGCAGCGGGAGTTTCAATATTGAGTGAACTCAGCGTTTCGATTTGAGTTCAGGTTTGGCAGAGAGGTCGGGGCCAAGGAAAGGCTCCAGCGATCCATACTCGAGCAGGATTTGGCGTATTCTCGCACTGCTTTCCAAAAACATCTGGTCCATCGCAGCGCCAATCGCTTCCCGCCGCTTTGAGGTGGCTATAATCTTCATATCCATAGCATTATTTTTTTTCAATGACATATACTGCCTCCTGCAACCACGTCTGATTATAAATAAATCCTTTTTCAGCGGCGTAACGCCGCAGTAACCGATGGTACATTTTTCCTAATGCCGGATGGATTGGCATAGCCAGAAGAGAGGCTACAAGCTGATGCTGAAGAAAACTCTCCACCGCCTGGCCGACCCCTTCTGCCAAAAACCGTATCAACTCACTGTAGCTAAATGCCATACGGCGGTCGACTTTGTAGCGGGCACCAGGTTCCGACGAGAATAGCGCGTCATATGGATAAAAATCAACCAACCAGCAGCAATTCTGTAGGTAATAACCAGACCAGTAACAACCAAAGCAGTTCTGGATCATCGTTGGTAATCTTTTTATCTCAACAACATATTCATTGTCTCTTCCCCCTGCCTTTTTCACCGAAACCAGATAACTCAGCGCGTTGGCTAATAGCGGTGATGAGAACGCCTTAACAGTAATATCCATGGCCACCTTTCCTTTTGGGTACCCGCTGGTTGTATCACTCTCTGCTCTGCTGGTCAGATTTGGCGCTGCATCCTGCGTAGCGTCTTCCAGATCCCCAGATTTCAGGCAAAAAAAAGCCGGTTCAGCTGAACCGGCTTTTTCATCAGGGCTTAACGATTACTCGTCATCGGCCTCTGGCGCTTCATCGTCATTGTCAACTTCAGGTGCGATATCATCATCCCCTTCCGCCACACTGCCGTCGATAGCATCGAGCTCTTCTTCCGCTACCGGCTCGGCCACGCGCTGCAGGCCAACCACGTTTTCATCTTCCGCGGTACGGATCAGGATCACACCCTGGGTGTTACGCCCGACCACACTCACTTCAGAAACGCGGGTACGCACCAGCGTACCGGCATCGGTGATCATCATGATCTGATCGCTGTCGACCACCTGTACCGCACCGATAACCGGTCCGTTACGCTCGGTGACTTTAATCGAGATCACCCCCTGAGTCGCACGCGACTTGGTCGGGTATTCGCTGTTGGCGGTACGCTTACCGTAACCGTTCTGCGTCACCGTCAGGATGGCGCCGTCATCACGCGGCACAATCAGGGAAACCACGCGGTCACCTTCTGCCAGCTTGATACCGCGCACGCCTGAGGCGGTTCGGCCCATGGCACGCACCGCGCTTTCAGCGAAGCGCACCACTTTACCGGCGGCAGAGAACAGCATGGTTTCATCCGTGCCGTTAGTCAGGGCCACGCCGATCAGTTCGTCGTCGTCACGCAGGTTGACGGCAATAATACCGGCACTGCGAGGACGGCTGAACTCGGTCAGCGCGGTTTTCTTCACGGTACCGCTGGCGGTCGCCATAAAGATGTTCCAGCCCTCGGCATATTCACGCACCGGCAGGATCGCGGTAATACGTTCATTCGCTTCCAGCGGCAGCAGGTTGACGATTGGACGCCCACGCGCACCGCGGCTCGCTTCCGGCAGCTGGTAGACCTTCATCCAGTAGAGACGACCGCGGCTTGAGAAGCAGAGGATGGTATCATGGGTGTTGGCCACCAGCAGGCGGTCAATAAAGTCTTCTTCTTTAATACGCGCTGCCGATTTACCCTTACCGCCGCGGCGCTGCGCTTCGTAATCAGTCAGTGGCTGATACTTCACGTAGCCCTGGTGCGACAGGGTCACCACAACGTCTTCCTGATTGATCAGGTCTTCGATGTTGATATCGGCGCTGTTGGCGGTGATCTCGGTACGACGCGCGTCGCCGAACTGATCGCGGATCAGCTCCAGCTCTTCACGGATCACTTCCATCAGGCGCTCTGAACTGCCCAGAATGCGCAGCAGCTCAGCAATCTGCGCCAGCAGATCTTTATACTCGTCGAGCAGTTTTTCATGCTCAAGGCCGGTCAGTTTCTGCAGGCGTAAATCCAGGATAGCCTGCGCCTGCTGCTCGGTCAGGTAGTACTGGCCATCACGAATACCGTACTGCTCTTCCAGCCACTCAGGGCGGGCGGCGTTGTCACCGGCACGCTCCAGCATCGCAGAAACGTTGCCCAGCAGCCATGGGCGGGCAATCAGGCCCGCTTTTGCTTCGGCTGGGGTCGCAGCCTGGCGGATCAGCTCGATAATCGGATCGATGTTTGCCAGGGCCACGGCCAGTGCTTCAAGGATATGGGCACGGTCGCGCGCTTTACGCAGTTCGAAGATGGTACGGCGGGTGATCACTTCACGACGGTGACGCACGAAGGCTTCGAGAATATCCTTCAGCGGCATAATCTTCGGCTGGCCCTGATGCAGTGCCACCATGTTGATGCCGAAAGAAGTTTGCAGCTGCGTCAGCGAGTAAAGGTTGTTTAACACCACTTCGCCCACCGCATCGCGCTTCACTTCGATGACGATGCGCATCCCGTCTTTGTCGGACTCATCGCGCAGGGCGCTGATGCCTTCCAGACGCTTCTCTTTCACCAGCTCGGCGATTTTCTCAATCAGGCGCGCTTTGTTCACCTGATAAGGAATTTCATGCACGATGATAGTTTCACGGCCGGTCTTGGCATCCACTTCCACTTCGCCACGGGCGCGGATGTAAATTTTGCCGCGACCGGTACGATAAGCTTCTTCGATGCCGCGACGACCGTTGATGATAGCAGCGGTGGGGAAGTCCGGGCCTGGGATGTGCTCCATCAGGCCTTCAACGGTGATGTTCTCATCGTCGATATACGCCAGACAGCCGTTGATCACTTCGGTCAGGTTGTGCGGCGGAATGTTGGTCGCCATACCGACTGCGATCCCCGAAGCACCGTTAACCAGCAGGTTAGGTACGCGGGTTGGCATCACTTCTGGGATCTGCTCGGTGCCGTCGTAGTTTGGCACAAAGTCGACGGTCTCTTTTTCAAGATCCGCCAGCAGTTCGTGAGCAATTTTGGACATGCGCACTTCGGTATAACGCATCGCCGCAGCCGAGTCGCCGTCGACGGAACCGAAGTTACCCTGGCCATCGACCAGCATGTAGCGCAGCGAGAATGGCTGCGCCATACGCACGATGGTGTCGTACACGGCGGTATCACCATGCGGGTGATATTTACCGATGACGTCGCCGACAACACGGGCGGATTTTTTATAGGCTTTGTTCCAGTCGTTACCGAGCACGTTCATAGCGTAAAGCACACGGCGGTGAACCGGCTTTAAACCATCACGGACATCTGGCAGCGCACGGCCAACGATGACCGACATTGCATAATCCAGATAAGAGTTCTTTAGCTCTTCTTCGATATTGACCGGTGTAATTTCGCGGGCGAGGTCGCTCATGGACGCGCTTTCCTTCTGTCTTATTCCCGGATTCAAAGGTGCGAAAGTATATCACATCGCGGGCATGTGTTGAATGGAAAGCATCGCTTTGGCCGCTTTATTGCATTCTGTTTTTAGCGCAGGCAACAACCCTGGCTGTCAGGGGCGGGAAACTTGTATACTGCGGCAAACTTTGGCCGGAGTCATACCCCAATGAAAGCAGAACAAAACGCGGGCGCGCAGAACGTAGATCGCGGCGAGATCGCCAAATTTGAAGCAGTAGCGACACGCTGGTGGGACCTGGATGGCGAATTTAAGCCGCTGCACCGGATTAACCCCCTGCGCCTCGGCTGGATTGCTCAGCACTGCGACGGGCTGTTTGGTAAAAAGATCCTCGACGTCGGCTGCGGCGGCGGCATCCTGGCGGAGAGCATGGCACGTGAAGGTGCTAACGTCACCGGGCTGGACATGGGCGCGGAGCCGTTACAGGTCGCCCGTTTGCACGCGCTGGAAAGCGGTGTAACCATTGATTACGTGCAGCAAACGGTTGAAGAGCACGCCGAACAGTTCGCCGGGCAGTATGACGTGGTGACCTGCATGGAGATGCTGGAGCACGTGCCGGACCCGCGCTCTGTGGTTCACGCCTGCGCCAGGCTGGTGAAACCCGGCGGCGAAGTGTTCTTCTCTACGCTGAACCGCAACAGCAAAGCCTGGCTGATGGCGATTATCGGCGCTGAGTACGTGCTGCGTATGGTGCCGCGCGGAACGCACGACATCAAAAAATTCATCCGCCCCGGCGAACTGCTGAACTGGGTTGACGAAACCCCACTGCGCGAGCGCCATATCATTGGCCTGCACTACAACCCGCTGACCAACCACTTCAAGCTGGCCCCTGGCGTTGATGTGAACTACATGGTTCACACGCACCGCGCGATTGACTGACCCATCAGGGGGTGGATACCGCTCCACCCCTGCCAGATCTTTTTCGTCTTACAACTGTCATCACGGCTGAGTTAGGGTTACCCCATCACGACAATTATTGCTGTGAGGCGTCTCAATACGCCGTATTTTTCAGCAAAGAAATTCAGGAAATATCGGGGATGAACAAGAAACCCGCGCTCGATCAAATTTCTAAAAAATTTCTCAAACCATTGACATCGACTGTGGGCCTTGAGAAACGTGGACTTAGGAAAAATACCCACCCTGCGACAGTAGTTTCACCTGAAAATCAAGCCTTGTTAAGCACGCGGAAATTACTAGAATACTCACCATATTGTTAGTCAGTCTTCCCTCACCCCCTATATATAGTGTTTATCCACAGAGTTACTCACAACGAGCAAGCTGTGTATAAACGTGGGGATTATTTGTTAAGGACAGGTAAAACGCGACATGAATCAGAGTCTGCTTGTAACCAAACGCGACGGCCGCACCGAACGCATCGATCTCGATAAAATCCACCGTGTTCTCGACTGGGCTGCCGAAGGTCTGCAAAACGTCTCCGTTTCGCAGGTTGAACTGCGTTCACACATCCAGTTCTACGAAGGTATTCGCACCTCCGACATTCATGAAACGGTGATCAAGTCTGCCGCTGACCTGATCTCGCGTGATGCACCTGATTACCAGTACATGGCCGCCCGCCTGGCCATCTTCCACCTGCGTAAAAAAGCCTACGGCCAGTTCGAGCCGCCGAAGCTGATCGAGCAGGTCAAACGCATGGTCGATATGGGCAAATATGACCCTCACCTGCTGGAAGATTACAGCGCGGAAGAGTTTGAGCAGATGGACGGCTTTATCGACCACTGGCGCGACATGAACTTCTCCTATGCGGCAGTCAAGCAGCTGGAAGGTAAATACCTGGTGCAGAACCGCGTCAGCGGTGAGATCTACGAGAGCGCGCAGTTCCTGTATATCCTCGTGGCCGCCTGCCTGTTCTCTGGCTACCCGCGTGAAACCCGTCTTGATTACGTCAAGCGTTTCTACGATGCGATCTCCACCTTTAAGATTTCGCTGCCGACGCCAATTATGTCCGGCGTGCGCACCCCGACGCGCCAGTTCAGCTCCTGCGTACTGATTGAGTGCGGCGACAGCCTTGATTCCATTAACGCCACCTCCAGCGCGATTGTGAAGTACGTTTCTCAGCGTGCCGGTATCGGCATTAACGCCGGTCGCATCCGTGCGCTGGGCAGCCCGATCCGCGGCGGTGAAGCATTCCACACCGGCTGCATTCCGTTCTATAAGCACTTCCAGACCGCGGTGAAGTCCTGCTCTCAGGGCGGCGTGCGCGGCGGTGCAGCGACCCTGTTCTACCCAATGTGGCATCTGGAAGTGGAAAGCCTGCTGGTGCTGAAGAACAACCGCGGCGTTGAAGGCAACCGCGTGCGTCATATGGACTACGGCGTGCAGCTGAACAAGCTGATGTATCAGCGCCTGCTGAAGGGTGAAGAGATTACTCTGTTCAGCCCGTCCGACGTGCCTGGCCTGTATGACGCGTTCTTCGCCGATCAGGATGAGTTTGAGCGCCTGTACACCAAATACGAGAAAGACGACAGCATCCGCAAGCAGCGCGTGAAGGCGGTGGATCTGTTCTCGCTGATGATGCAGGAACGCGCCTCTACCGGCCGTATCTACATTCAGAACGTTGACCACTGCAACACCCACAGTCCGTTTGACCCGGCAATCGCGCCAGTGCGCCAGTCTAACCTGTGCCTGGAGATCGCACTGCCGACCAAACCGCTGCTGGATGTTAACGACGAAAATGGCGAAATCGCGCTCTGTACGCTTTCGGCGTTTAACCTCGGCGCGATTGAGAGCCTGGACGATCTGCAGGAGCTGGCAACCCTGGCGGTGCGTGCGCTGGATGCCCTGCTCGACTACCAGGACTACCCAATCCCGGCCGCGCAGCGTGGCGCAATGGGCCGCCGTACTCTGGGTATTGGCGTGATCAACTACGCTTACTACCTGGCGAAGAACGGCGTGCGTTACTCCGACGGCAGCGCTAATGTCCTGACGCACCAGACCTTTGAAGCCATTCAGTACTGGTTGCTGAAAGCTTCTAACGATCTGGCTATCGAACAGGGTGCCTGCCCGTGGTTTAACGAAACCACCTATGCGCAGGGTATTATGCCGATCGACACCTATAAGAAGGACCTGGATGCGATCTGTGATACGCCGCTGCTGCTGGACTGGGAAGCGCTGCGTGAATCGGTGAAAACCCACGGCCTGCGCAACTCTACGCTCTCTGCCCTGATGCCGTCTGAGACCTCTTCCCAGATCTCGAACGCCACCAACGGTATTGAACCACCGCGCGGTCATATCAGCATTAAAGCGTCGAAAGACGGCATTCTGCGTCAGGTGGTGCCAGAGTATGAGCGCCTGAAAGATAACTACGAACTGCTGTGGGATATGCCAAATAACGACGGTTACCTGCAGCTGGTCGGCCTGATGCAGAAATTTATCGACCAGGCAATTTCATCCAACACCAACTACGACCCGACGCGCTTCGCCAACGGTAAGGTGCCGATGAAGCAGCTGCTGAAAGACCTGCTGACTGCCTATAAGTTTGGCGTGAAAACGCTCTACTACCAAAACACCCGTGACGGTGCGGAAGATACGCAGGAAGATCTGGCGCCATCGATTCAGGATGACGGCTGTGAAAGCGGCGCCTGCAAAATCTGATAACGGTGGGTCAGGCATGCCTGGCCCCTATGCGCAACATTGACTCTGTAGGGGTCGGGCATGCCCGACCCTGAAGCATTTGGACTGAATCATGGCTTACACCACATTTTCGCAGAATAAAAATAACCAACTGTTAGAACCGATGTTCTTCGGACAGCCGGTAAACGTGGCGCGTTTCGACCAGCAGAAATATGACATCTTTGAAAAGCTGATCGAAAAGCAGCTCTCTTTCTTCTGGCGCCCGGAGGAAGTGGACGTCTCGCGCGATCGTATTGACTATCAGGCGCTGCCAGAGCACGAAAAACACATCTTTATCAGCAACCTGAAGTATCAGACTCTGCTGGACTCTATTCAGGGACGCAGCCCGAACGTGGCGTTGCTGCCGCTGATCTCGATCCCGGAACTGGAAACCTGGATTGAAACCTGGGCGTTCTCTGAGACTATCCACTCGCGTTCGTACACCCATATTATTCGTAATATCGTTAACGACCCGGCGCTGGTCTTTGACGATATCGTCACCAACGAGCAGATCCTGTCACGCGCCAAAGATATCTCTGGCTACTACGACGATCTGATCGAAATGACCAACTACTGGCATCTGCTGGGTGAAGGCACGCACCAGGTGGCGGGCAAAACCGTGACCGTCAGCCTGCGCGCGCTGAAAAAACAGCTCTATATCTGCCTGATGAGCGTTAACGCGCTGGAAGCGATCCGCTTCTACGTCAGCTTCGCCTGCTCTTTCGCCTTCGCCGAGCGCGAACTGATGGAAGGCAATGCCAAAATCATTAAGCTGATCGCCCGCGATGAAGCCCTGCACCTGACCGGTACTCAGCATATGCTGAACCTGCTGCGCAGTGGGGAAGACGATCCGGAAATGGCCGAGATTGCTAAAGAGAGCCGCCAGGAGTGCTACGATCTGTTCGTGCTGGCTGCCGAGCAGGAAAAAGAGTGGGCGGAGTATCTGTTCAGCGGCGGTTCAATGATCGGCCTGAACAAGGATATTCTGTGGCAGTACATTGAGTACATCACCAACATCCGCATGAACGCCGTGGGTCTGGATCTGCCGTTCAAAACCCGCTCGAACCCAATCCCGTGGATCAACTCGTGGCTGGTGTCCGATAACGTGCAGGTTGCTCCGCAGGAAGTGGAAGTCAGCTCTTACCTGGTGGGACAGATCGACTCTGAAGTCAACGCCGACGACCTCAGCGACTTCGAACTGTAATTCTGATGGCACGCTCTACCATTACGCTGCGCACCAGCGGTGCGCAGCTTGAATGCCATGATGAACACCCTTCCCTGCTGGCTGCGCTGGAATCGCACCGCGTCTGCGTGGAGTATCAGTGCCGCGAAGGCTACTGCGGCTCCTGCCGGATGCGGCTGTTGAAAGGGGAAGTGAGCTACAGCGCGAAACCGCTGGCCTTTGTGCAGCAGGGTGAGATCTTGCCATGCTGCTGTAAGGCCGAGGGTGATATTGAGATCGAGCTGTAGAACGGGTCGGGCATGCCCGACCCCTACACGATCTGGCGTAGGGGCTGACCTTCTTTTTCGGTCAGCCCGTATTGAAACGCCCAAATCTTATAGCGTTTCCACCACATCTATCCAGCCATGCCCGGTGCTGACGGACTGACCGTTCAGCCAGCGGCGCAGCATATTCATCGCCAGCATGGCCACCATATCCTGCCGTGCCTTCAGATCGTGACGGTTGACGTTGAACTTCACCTTCTGGGCAAAAGTGCCATCCGGCGTGTGCAGCGCAAAGCCTAAACGATCGTCCTCAATGCCGCCCACCAGCAGCGCCACAGCGGAACCGCTGCAGGCTGCCAACTGGCGCGCACGCTCGGCCATGTTCTGCAGCGGCTCGGCCTGATTCGGCAATATGTTGCCTGCGGCCAGCGCGGCGCCGGCGGAGATCAGCTGCCACTGCAGCAGCCCGGCGCTGAACTGTTCGCTGACGGCCAGCGTAAGGTTGCGCGCCTGCAGACGGCGCGCCAGCTGCTGCGGTAAGGTCTCAAACCCTTCAAAAATCACGCTGTCGCCCGCTATCTCGCGCACCTGCTGCCAGAACTGCTCCATTTCCGGCAGTTTTTCCGCCGGGCCGTTCAGCTTCAGTTCGATAATCGGCATCGAGGCGCGATAGCCCATCACCACGCCTTCCGGCAGCGGCAGCGGTTCAATGTCGGATGCCAGATCGCTCTCGCCACGGCCAAAAGTGGTCATGCGCAGGCAGACCGGCGGCTCTGGCAGCTGATAACGGGCTTTCAGGCGCGGCAGGATCTGGTCCATCACCATCACTTTATATTCGGAAGGGACGCCGGGGGTGAAGAAGATCCAGCAGCGGTTAAGCTGCATGGCGAAACCGCAGGCGGTGCCGACCGGATTGTCGATCATCTCGGCCCCTTCCGGGATCTCCGCCTGCTTACGGTTGCTGGCGGCCATCGCCTTGCCGCGGCTGGCGAAGAAAGCTTCCATTTTAGCCAGCCACTCGGGGTGAATTTTTAGCGCCACACCGGAGGCGGTCGCGGCGGCCAGCGCGCTCAAATCGTCGCTGGTCGGGCCAAGGCCGCCGTTGACGATCAGCACGTCAGCCACTTTGCTGCGTTCAGTCAGCACCGTAACCAGTTCCTGCAGGCTGTCGCCCACCGTCTGGCGGCTGGTCATCGGTAAACCGTGTTCAAACAGCACTGTCGCCAGCCAGGCCGCGTTGGTATCGACGATCTGGCCGTGCAGCACTTCATCGCCGGTTGCGAGCATTTCCACTCTTATCATGTTGTTCTCCGGTGTACTCAGGGCATAACACGGTGGACTGTGTCCCGTAACTGGTCGTGGTGCCGTCGCAGTGCCAAACTCACGCACAGTTATGGAACACAGTCTAGGAAGCCCTTTGCGGAAACACAACGTCAATTTCCTGCTGCTGCTGCTGCTGCGCCACCCACTGCATCAGCTGGCGGCGCGATGGCTTGATGCCACCGCTGCCAAGCGCTGGCAGCGTATACCACTTAACCGGGCGCTGCCAGGCAGCCAGCTGCGGCAGCGCCCATGCGGCCAAAGGTACCATTGCCACCCCGTCATTCACCAGCGCCACCGGCCGGCTGCCGTATTCATCATCTTCCAGCGCGACCACGACTGCCTGGGTCACCTGCGGATGCCGCAGCAGCAGGCGCTCAATCACTTCCGGCTGCACGGCTTCTGCGCCACAAAAAAACAGGTTATCCCGCCGGCCAAGAACGCAGAGTTCATCCAGGCGCCACGCACCGAGATCGCCGCTGTGCAGCCAGCCGTCGGCATCCGTCAGCGGACGCAGCTGACCCTGCTGCCAGTAACCGAGCGCCAGCGTGGGCGAGCGTAGCCAGATCTCACCGTTGACAATCCTGACCTCCTGCCCGTCGAGCGGCTTCCCGACGCCCGGACGGTCGTCTGCACGTTTGGCGCTGACGGTCGAGGCGCTCTCCGTCATGCCATACCCGCAGAAGCAGCGGATGCCTGCTGCCTCCGCCCGCTGCACCAGCTCGCTGGCGATAGCTGCGCCTCCCAGCAGCACCGAGCGCAGCATTGCCGGGCGCTCCGGCTGGCGCAGCAGTCGCCACAGTTGGGTTGGCACCAGCGAAGCGAAACTGCTGCGCGCCAGCGCGGCGCTAAACCCGGCACTGTCCACCAGCGTTAATGTCGCCCCGCTGACCAGCCAGCGCCAGAGAATGCCCAATCCGGAAACGTGAAACAGCGGCAGCGACAGCAGCCAGCGGTCGCGCGCGCTGAACTCCATCAGTGCGATCACCGCTGCGGCACTGTGCAGATGGGCCGCAATCGTGTGCGCTGCGGCTTTTGGCAACCCGCAGGAACCCGAGGTCAGCGTCAGGGTTGCCAGCGCTGCCGGCTGCCAGGGGTGAATAACATGGCCTGCGCGCCGCAGGTGCAGCAGCGCAGGCGGGTTCAGGCAGCCAGCGCCTGCGCTGCCGACGCTGAAATCGGCGCGGATGTTGGGTAACAGCATTTCCAGCTGGCTGTCCGGCAGCTGGGGATTAAGCGCCAGCACCCGGGCGCCGCAGGCGAGCAGGCTCAGCCAGCTCACGACCGCCTGCAGACTGTTGGCACTGCGCAGTATCACCAGGTTACCCGGCTGCACGCCCTGCTGGCGAAACCCCTGAGCGTGCTGGACAATTTCCTGCTCCAGCTGCTGCCAGCTGAGCGTGACGTCACCCGCATCGATGGCCTGCGCCTGCGGGCATCTGCGCGCCCAGTGACGCCACGGCCAGTCAGTCAGTGCTGCCACAGACATGTTAAAACCTCCCTGTCGGTCACGGGCACCGCCACGGGTAGCGCACTGCCGGGCCAGCGGCGCATCAGCTGCTGCTGCATCAGCTGCAGCGTGTCGAGCCCGGGGATGATGCCCGGCGTGAGCCAGTGTGCCAGCCGTGCCAGCTGGGTCAGACCGAGGCTCGACTCCAGCGCGCTGCTGATTACCGGGGTTAATCCCTGGGATTTGGCCCATGCCACCTGCTGCTGCACGCGCTGAATGCTGCCGGTCAGCGTCGGTTTGATCACCACCGCGCTGACGCCCGGTGCTGCTGCCAGCGGCCCCTCGCGCAGGCTCTCATCCCAGGCAACAGCGATGGATGTTTGCTGGGCAAATGCGAGGCTTTCCGCCATGTTGCGGCACGGCTCTTCGATAAAGGCGATGCGCCCGCGCAGCTCGGGTGAGACGTAGCGGGCAAACTGCAGCGCTTTTTCCAGGCTCCAGCTGCGGTTCGCGTCCAGCCGCAGCGTCAGGTTAGGTAGCGCCTCCAGCAGCAGGTTGGCCTGCATCCCGTCGCGCACCGCTTCATACAGCCCAACTTTCATTTTTGCCAGCGGCTGCGGCAGCTGGCGCAGCCGCTGGAACAGCTCATCCGGGTCGCCGCTGCACAGTAAGGCGGTACGATACTCGCCTGCGGTGGGCAGCGTGCCATCCAGCTCGGCAAGCGCACAGCTGATGCCAAATGCGACGGAAGGCAGATCGCTCTCTGCGGGATGAGAACCGGCGCGCCACGCCGCCAGCCAGGCACGGCAGGCCTGCTCCGCCTGCGCGGGCGTTTCCACGCTGAACTCTGGCAGCGGCGCGATCTCACCCCAGCCCTCACCGCGTTGGTCACGCAGCTGGATCAGCAGGCCCTGGCGCGCTGTTAACCGCTGATGGCGCAGCACAACCCCCGCTTCCAGCGGGATCTGATAGCGATACAGTGCGACCGCACGCATCAGGGATTGCGTCGGAAGTGGCTGAAATCGGGCGGGCGCTTTTCATTGAAG
This sequence comes from Erwinia sp. V90_4, assembly GCF_029967685.1. Classification (NCBI taxonomy): domain Bacteria; kingdom Pseudomonadati; phylum Pseudomonadota; class Gammaproteobacteria; order Enterobacterales; family Erwiniaceae; genus Erwinia; species Erwinia sp. V90_4. The sequence continues at coordinate 121,801 of NZ_JASCAQ010000041.1, forward strand.
GCGTTGCGCCCCTCCTGCCCCTCTTCGGTCATGTAGAACAGCATGGTAGCGTTGCCCGCCAGCTCCTGCAGCCCGGCCTGGCCGTCACAGTCGGCATTGAGCGCCGCTTTCAGGCAGCGCAGCGCCATCGGGCTGTTCTGCAACATTTCGCGGCACCAGCGCACGGTTTCCTGCTCCAGCTGCGCCAGCGGGACGACGGTGTTCACCAGCCCCATCGCCAGTGCCTGCGGTGCGCTGTACATGCGGCACAGGAACCAGATTTCCCGCGCTCTCTTCTGCCCGACAATGCGCGCCATATAGGCTGCGCCCCAGCCGCCGTCGAATGAACCGACCTTCGGGCCGGTCTGACCAAACTGTGCGTTATCCGCTGCGATAGTCAGATCGCACATCATATGCAGTACGTGCCCCCCGCCGACGGCATAGCCAGCAACCATTGCCACCACCGGCTTCGGGCAGGTGCGGATCTGGCGCTGCAGGTCGAGCACGTTGAGGTGATGTACCCCGGCATCATCCTGATAACCGCCGTAATCGCCGCGGATTTTCTGATCGCCGCCCGCGCAAAACGCCAGTTCGCCCTCGCCGGTGAGGATAATCACGCCGACCGCCGGGTCGCGCCGCGCGTTATCCAGCGCCTGCTGAATTTCGCTAATGGTCAGCGGGCGAAAAGCGTTGCGCACCTCCGGGCGGTTAAGGGTAATTTTTGCTATGCCGTCGCTCGACTTGTGATAGCGGATATCGCGGTAGTCCGCTGCGCAGTCGTGCCATTCGACGGGTGCCGTCAGCAGGGTTTCATCGGGGTAGATCATCGAAGTTCCTTAATGATAATTGAGCACGCGAGCGAGCTGATGGGCAAAAGCCAGCGGGTTCGCCAGGTGAGAGTTGTGGCCCGCAGCGGGGATCACCGCCGGGGGCAGCGCGGCCTGAAGCGCCAGCTGCAGGAATTTTTGATCCCACTCACCGCACAGATAGCGGAACGGGGAACTTTTCTGCCGTAGCTCCGGCAGGAGCCAGGGCTGCGCCGACAGCGACGTGGCCTCCAGCATCGCGGCCAGCCCTTCACCGCGATTATCCAGGCGGCGAGCCACCAGGCGCTGGCGCTCAATCGGGGTCAGCTCGGCAAAGACCGGCTGCTGATACCACTGGCACAGCGCCTGCTCCAGCGGCTGCTGGCGAAAGCGCTGCGCCCAGCAGAGATCGTGCTCCCTGCGGGTCGCGCGCTCTGAGGGCGAAGCGAGGCCAAAATGTCCGGCTTCGACCAGTAACCCCATCAGTCCCTTCCCGGCATGGCGGCAGGCGTGGTAAAGCGCCAGCCGCCCGCCGAGCGAATAGCCAATCAGCCAGTAGCGCTTAACCTGGTGATAATCCAGGGTGGCGTTAAGCCGCTGCGACAGCTCATCAAAGCCGTTAACGCTTTGCGCGCGCGAACCACCATGCCCGGGGAGATCAACGCTGAGCAGCGGCCAGTGGCTGAAATAGCGCTGTACCGGCTGCCACTCCTGCGCGCTGCCGAGAAAACCGTGCAGCCAGACCAGCACCGGGCGCGTGCTGTGATGATGCCCCTGCCAGTGCGCATGGAGCATCACAGGGTCACCACTTCTCTGGCGCAGCAGGCCAGGGTTTGCGCGCCGTCGTCGCCATTGACCACCACTTCGACCAGCGTGACGCCGCCGTTAAAGCCTTGCTGCACCGCCTGTTGCAGCGCCAGCCAGCTGGCCACGCGCCGGAACTGCAGACCAAACAGCGCCGCCGCATGGCTGAAGTCCGCCTGCGGCGGCAGGGCAAACAGCGAAGCGCGCTGCGCAGGCGGCGTCGGCAGCAGCGAGAAGATCTGCCCTCCCTGATTGTTGACCACCAGGATCACCACCGGAGCCGGGGCCTGCTGCAGCAGCGCCAGGCTGTTAAGATCGTACAGCGTGGAGAGGTCACCCAGCAGCACCAGCAGCGGCTGGCCGTTGCCGCGCTGGGTGCCCGCCGCCGTCGCCAGCAGGCCATCAATACCGCTGGCACCGCGATTGCAGTACACCGGATATCCGGCCGGCAGCGAGGCAAAGGCATCCACCAGCCGGATCGACAGGCTGTTACCAAGAAACAGCGCGCCTTTTTCCGGCAGCAGTTCGCCCAGACGATGGGCCAGCAGCGCCTCGCCGAAGTGGTGCAGATGCTGATGAAGATAGCGCCGGGTGCGCTGCGCCAGCGCATCAAGCTGCGGGCACCAGGGCTGGCGCGGCTGGGCCGGATGGTGCTGTAACCAGCGATCGATCTGCACTTCCATCCGCCGCCCGCGCGGGCACGCCGGGTTACGCTGGCCGGGCAGAGGATCAACATGCCAGTAGCTCTGCGCCCGGCAGTTGGCCTGGTAGCCGAGCAGGTTTTTCCCGGTCAGGCTGCTGCCAAACTGCAGCACAATCTGCGCGGCATCCAGCGCCCGCTGTGCATCGGGATGTGCCAGCCACAGCGCGGCGGCCGGTAATGGTTGCCCACATTGCGCAATCACATCACCCAGCAGCGGCCAGCCCAGCTCTGCGGCCCACTGCCCCACCAGCATGCCCTCGGCCGCCGTCATCCTGCCCGCAATCACCACGCCACGCTTCTGCCGCCAGAACAACCAGTCGGCTTCGGTCGGGATATTCACAGTGCGAGCGTAATGCAGCCAGGGATCCCGGCTCTGCCACCAGTCGCCCAGCGCCTGCTGCCAGCCAGGGAAATCATCGCTCTGCTCAGCGTACAGCGGCTCGGCAAACGGACAGTTAATATGAACCGGACCGTGACGCGGGTTTGCCAGCAGCGTATCCAGCGCGCTAACCAGCCAGCGCGCCGGGATCTCCGCCGTCGGGCGCGGCAAATTGAGGGAGCCTGCGAGGTGAGATGCAAACAGGCCAGGCTGTTCGGTCGCCTGATTGGCGCCGCAGTGGATCAATTCTGGCGGGCGGTCGGCGCTGATAATGACCAGTTTTTCTCGGGTCAGCTGCGCTTCCACCACCGCCGGATGCAGGTTCGCCACCGCCGTGCCGGAGGTGACAATAATCGCCACCGCCTGGCGGGTTGATTTCGCCAGACCCAGCGCCAGAAAGCCCAGCCCGCGCTCGTCAAAATGGGTGTGGCACACCAGCTTTTGGTTTGCCGCGGCGGCCAGCGCCAGCGGCGCCGAGCGTGAACCGGGTGCAATGCAGACGTGGTGGATGCCGTGGCGCGTGAGCGTCTCCAGCAGCACCTCTGCCCAGCAGCGATTAAACGCTGCCTGTGAACTCCCCTGCGACCTCGTTTGCTGCATAGCCACTCCGCATCAAAAACCCTGCTGCTATTATAAGCAGCTGTTCTGCGCCCTTTTTGATTTGAACCCGTATTACGCCGGGTTTTCACCACTGAATAAGCAGCCAAGCGTCGCTGCCTTATGCTCAACTTCCTGCCACTCCCGCTGCGCATCGGAGCCGCTGACAATGCCCGCTCCGGCATACAGCCGCGCCTGATTTCCCCGTACTTCGGCACAGCGCAGCACCACTGCGAACTCACTGTGGTGCAGGGAGAGATAGCCAATTGACCCGCTGTACCAGCCGCGCTGAAATGACTGATGCCGATGGATGAACGCGGCGGCCGCGCGGCGCGGTAAGCCATAGACGGCGGCGCTCGGCTGCAGGCGGGACACGCAGCGTGCGTCATCGCTGTGGCGCAGCGTGGCGTGAATGCTGCGCCGCAGGTGCTGCAGCTGACGCAGCGGCAGCAGTTCCGCAGCCGCGACGTCGAGCGCCGTCACCTCATCGGCCAGCCGCTGGCGGATATCCTCAACCACCAGCTGGTTTTCCCACTGATTTTTACCGTCGGTCAGCAGGCCAGCCTCAGCAATATCGGCGGTACCCGCCAGGGCTTCGCTCCACAGTTCCGTGCCATGCCGGGCATATAACCTTTCCGGGCTGGAGCCTGCCAGTGCCCGATCTTCGGCGGTGGCCAGCATAAAGTGATAACAGCGCGGGTTGATCTGCTGACTGGCGGCCAGCAGCGCTGCAGCTGAGAGCGGCTGCGCGCAGGTGAAATCACTGGCGCGGGCCAGCACGACCTTATCCAGTTCGCCAGCGCGAATGGCCTGCAGGGCGCGCTCAACCTGCTGGCACCAGCCGGATTTATCCGGCAGCGTATTGACGCTGATTGCACGGGGTAACGGTGGCAGCGGCTGTGACGGCAGCAGGCCGTCGAGCCAGGCCAGCAGGCGCCGGGCTTCCTGATACAGGGAGGTGTCGCTGAGTAAGTGAAGGCTCAGCCACTGCCCGCTGTCGTCCTGTCGCAGGCTGAGGATCGGCAGAAACAGGTAGCTGTCGCCATCAACGGCGTTCGCCCCGACCAGCTGCCAGTGCGGCGGGAGTGCGTGAAGTCGTGCGGTCGCCCGATCCATCGAGCGGCAAACATCCCGCGCCCCAAGCGCCATTAAGGTGCTCTGCCCGCAGCGTGACTGCCAGTAAAACTGCGGCCGGCAGCGCTGGGTACCCAGCCACGCCAGCGCGTCGACCTCCCCTGACAGAGAGACGCGTAGCTGCAGCGCGCCGGGGGCATCACTCGAAATCTCAATAAGCTGGTCACGCAGTTGATGCAGCGCACGGACGAACGGCAAGGGAACCTCGGCAGTAAACGGGCCAGGCGCACATTTTAATGAAGGGAAAAACGGGGAATATTGATCTCAGTGGGGCAGAATGAAAACAGGCGCCGAAGCGGCGCCTGAATCACGAGCAATTAACGCTTAGCGTCGAGCCAACAGCAACCCGACGACCAGGCCAAGGGTGGCACCGACGCCAATACCCTGCCACGGTTTATCATGCACATACTCGTCGGCGCGCGTGACAGCCTGCTTAGCGCGCACATAGTAGGTATCAGACGCGTTGCTGACGCGGGATTTCACTTCATTCAGTGATTTTTCCGCTTTCGCTTTCAGCTCCATGTATTTCTGGTCTGCCGGGTCGCCCGATGATTTCAGTACTTGTTCCAGCGTTTCAGTCAGTAACGCCAGGTCGTCATCCAGTCGAGTTTCATGTGGTTCAGTTGGTGTTGCCATTTCCATTCTCCTTGGGCGAATAACATACGTTGATAACTATAGACAGTATTTGCCGCTCTGCCTGGCTAAAGCGACCAGGAATGCGCTGAGAATCGCGCAGAAGGTTGCCATAAGGCGCGTGTATTTGTGCTTCAGGCGCGGTAAACCAACGAATAAACACGGGAAATCACTGCGGCAGTTAGATTTATCTGATAAATTTTGCGTGAACTGAATTATCAACCCGGCTCGCTGTCGTAACTCCCTGTAACCGGGCTAAATCCGGCCAAGCGAATGCGTGCAAACGCACGACAGTCACTACAAACTCCGTTCACCTGAGGAAATTATTTCCGGCATGAATCGAAGAATGTTTATGAAAGCGTCAATGGCATTCGCTACCGTAAGTGGGATGTCAGGACTCTCCGCGTTATTCTCCCAGGCTGCCTGGGCGGAAGATGGGATTGCCGACGGAACCGCTAAGCGTTTTGACTTTGACGTCCTGAAAAAAATGGCTGCCGGCATGGCAAAACAGGCCTATGGTGGTGCTCCGGCCCCGCTGCCGGAAACCCTGGCAACGCTGACTCCGCAGGCTTATAACGAAATCCAGTACGATGCAAACCACTCGCTGTGGAACGGCATCGACAATCGTCAGCTCGACGTTCAGTTCTTCCATGTGGGCATGGGCTTTAAACGCCGTATCCGCATGTTCTCCGTTGACGGCGCCAGCCGTGAGGCGCGTGAAATCCACTTCCGCCCGGAGCTGTTCAACTACAACAATGCCCACGTGGATACTCAGCAGCTGGAAGGCAAAAACGACCTCGGCTTTGCCGGTTTCCGCGCGTTTAAAAAACCGGAACTGGCAAAACGCGACATCGTTTCGTTTCTTGGCGCCAGCTATTTCCGCGCGGTAGATGAAACCTACCAGTACGGGCTGTCGGCACGCGGCGTAGCGATCGATACCTTTACCAGCAAAGAAGAGTTCCCGGACTTCACTGCCTTCTGGTTCGAAACGCCAAAAGCAGACGACACCACGTTTGTGATGTACACCCTGCTGGATGGCCCAAGCTGCACCGGCGCATTTAAATTTACCATCCACTGCGAAGAGAAACGCGTGGTGATGGAAGTGGAAAACCACATTTATGCGCGTAAAGATATTCAGCAGCTGGGTATCTCTCCCATGACGACCATGTTTAGCTGCGGCAATAACGAACGCCGCATGTGTGACACCATCCACCCGCAAATTCACGACTCCGACCGTCTGGCGATGTGGACCGGTAGCGGTGAGTGGATCTGCCGCCCGCTGAACAACCCGCAGCGCCTGACCTTTAACGCTTATCAGGACGAAAACCCGCGCGGTTTCGGCATGTTGCAGCTTAATCATGACTTCCAGGATTATCAGGACGTGATTGGCTGGTACAACAAGCGGCCGAGCCTGTGGGTTGAGCCGGTCGGTAAGTGGGGTAAAGGGGCGATTAATCTGATGGAGATCCCGACCACGGGTGAAACGCTGGATAACATCGTCTGCTTCTGGCAGCCTGCCGACGCCATCAAAGCGGGCAGCGAGCACAGCTTCTCCTACAAGCTTTACTGGAGCGGTCTGCCGCCGGTTCGTAGCGGTCTGTCTCGGGTGAATGCGACGCGCACCGGTATGGGCGGCTTCCCGGAGGGCTGGGCGCCGGGCGAACACTATCCCGACGTCTGGGCGCGCCGTTTTGCGGTCGACTTCGTGGGTGGCGATCTGAAAGCGGCAGCCCCGAAAGGGATTGAGCCGGTGATCAACGTCAGTAGCGGCACCCTTAAGCAGGTTGAGATCCTCTACGTTGAGCCTATCGACGGCTACCGCATCCTGTTCGACTGGTATCCTGACAGCGACGCCACCGCGCCGGTGAATATGCGCCTGTTCCTGCGAACCAAAGATGAGACGCTGAGCGAAACCTGGCTGTATCAGTACTTCCCACCGCCGCCTGACAAGCGTAAGTATATTGATGACCGCGTGATGACTGCGGGTTAATCAAATTACAGGTAAAAAAAAATCGGGCCACATGGCCCGATTTTTTATTGGCAGCGTGCTGAATTACATTAGCGGCTGCGCCAGTTTTACCAGCGAGATCAGCGGCTGCGGGTAGATACCCAGCGCCAGCACCAGGATTGCTGAAATCAGGACCACCACACCACCGGCGGTGAACGCCCAGTTCGCCGGGGTATCACGCTGCATCAACTCTGGCGGGTTGAGGTACAGGCTGACGGTCATACGCAGGTAGTAGTACAGGCCGATGGCACTGCCCAGCACCACGGCGCCGGTCAGCCACCACAGATGCGCACTCACACCGACCGCAATGACGTAGAACTTACCGATAAAGCCAAGCGTCATCGGGATACCCGCCAGTGACAGCATCATCACGGTCATCACCGCGGCGAGGATCGGACGGTGCCAGAACAGACCACGGTAGGAGTACAGCGAGTCAGCATCCGGGCCACGGTAAGGGCTGGACATCAGGCTGACGACACCAAAAGCACCAAGGCTGCTGAACAGATAACCGGCCAGATAAACGCCAACCGTCTCCATCGACAGCTGGTGAGTCTGCACGGCAATCAGCGCCACCAGCAGATAGCCGAGGTGAGCAATTGACGAGTAGCCCAGCATACGCTTGATGTTGGTCTGCGAAATCGCCATCAGGTTACCGAACAGCATCGACAGCACCGCCATGATGCCGAGGACGCTGCGCACGCCTTCGTTATCGGCCAGCGGTGCATACATAAACAGACGCATCAGCACGCCAAAGATGGCGATTTTGCTGGCGGTAGCCAGGAAGGTCGACACTGGAGCCGGAGCCCCCTGATAGACGTCTGGCGTCCACAGATGGAACGGAACCAGCGACAGCTTGAAGCCAAAGCCAACGATCATCATACCCAGACCCGCCATCAGCAGCGGCTCATGCAGGACACCATCGTTCAGGCTCTTACCCAGCGAAACAAAGCTGAGGTTGCCCGAGTCTGCATACACCAGCGCCATACCGAACAGCAGGAATGATGATGCGGCAGCCGACAGGATGGTGTACTTGATCGCCGCTTCCAGCGAGCGTTTCTGCTGGAAGGCGTAGCCCACCAGGCCAAACAGCGGCAGGGAGATCAGCTCAATACCGAGGAACAGCGAAGCCAGGTGATTCGCGCTGGCCAGCATCACACCGCCCAGCGTCGCAATCAGTACCAGCAGGTAGAACTCTTCGCGGTTATCCGGGTAGCCCGCCAGCCACGGGTAGGCAAAGGTGCAGGTTGCCAGGCTGGCAAGGATAACCAGCCCGGTATACAGCATCGAATAGCTGTCCACGCGCAGTAGCGGGGTGACATCCATTGGCCCAGCCTGGCCGACAAAGTACAGCGAGAACAGCGCCAGGTTGAGACCGATGACGGCCAGCGTCGCATTAACGAAGTGATTGCGTCGCCACGCAATGGACAGCATCACAACTACCACCGTCAATCCGACGATCAGCAGCGGTAGAAGCGCGATCAATTGTTGAGGAGTTATTGTCATGGCGAATTACGGCCTTGTAGTTGAAATTGAAGCAGTAAACCACTGCTGAATATTACTCATCGCAGCATGCGAGGTATCCAGAATCGGCTGAGGATAAACACCCAGCAGCACCAGCAGGACCACCAGCACCATAATCATCAGGAACTCACGCGCTGACATACCGCGCAGAGGAGTATCTGACTTTGGCGCACCGTAGTAAGCGCGTTGCATCATAATCAGTGAGTAAACCGAAGCAAACACCAGACCGAAGGTCGCGATGACAATGATCACCGGCACCGTCTGGAAGCTGCCCGTCAGGATCATAAACTCCCCGACGAAGTTACCCGTACCCGGCATCCCAAGGTTTGCTACCGCGAAGAACAGCGACAGGCCCGGTAACCATTTGATACGTGCCCACAGGCCCCCCATCTGACGCATATCACGGGTATGCAAACGCTCATACAGCTGACCACAAAGGATGAACAGCGCAGAAGCTGACAGGCCGTGCGCAATCATCTGCACCACCGCGCCCTGGAACGCCAGCTGGCTACCGGTGTAGATAGCAATCAGCACGAAGCCCATGTGGGAGATAGAGGTATAAGCAATCAGGCGCTTGATATCGTACTGCGAGAAAGCCATCCACGCGCCGTAGAAGATGCCGATAATCCCCAGCCACATCGCAATAGGAGCAAACTCGGCCGAAGCATTTGGGAACAGCGGCAGCGCAAAACGCAGCAGACCGTAAGCGGCGGTTTTCAACAGAATACCGGCAAGGTCAACCGAACCTGCCGTGGGTGCCTGGCTATGCGCATCCGGCAGCCAGCCGTGCAGCGGAACCACCGGCATTTTTACCGCGAAGGCGATAAAGAAGCCCAGCATCAGCAGGTATTCAACGCCGTGCGACATTGGCGTTTTCAGCAGTCGTTCGTAGCTGAACGTCCATTCGCCGGTCGCGTTGTAGTGCACAAACACCAGCGCAAGAATCGCAATCAGCATCACCAGGCCGCTGGCCTGGGTATAGATGAAGAACTTGGTCGCGGCAGAAATACGCGTCTTCCCGTCGGAGGCTTTGTGGCCCCACAGCGCGATCAGGAAGTACATCGGCACCAGCATCATCTCCCAGAAGAAGAAGAACAGGAACATGTCCATGGCGAGGAACACGCCGATCACGCCACCGAGGATCCACAGCAGGTTAAGGTGGAAGAAGCCCTGCCATTTCTCGATTTCATTCCACGAGCAGAGGATCGCCATCAGGCCAAGCAACCCGGTCAGCACCACCATCAGCAGCGACAGGCCGTCGAGCGCCAGATGGAATTCAATACCAAAGCGCGGGATCCACGGAACGGAGAACTCAGATTGCCACTGCGGGATCCCCGCAGCCTGAGTCAGTGAATAGCCTCCCTGCAACCACAGCTGCAGCGAAAGCACCAGCGTCAGCCCCATTGCGATCAGTGCGATCCAGCGCGGTAGCTTGGGTCCGAAGCGCTCAAGCTGCCAGCACAGCAAGCCGCCGACAAACGGGATTAATATAAGCCAGGGTAATAACATGGCGATTTGTTCCCTTTATAAGCCTGAATGGGCTATCTTGCTTGCCATTTTTGCCCCCGGCAGTGCTCGCAATGCTCACATACTTCAGTATGCTGCGCTTGCTCTGCGCTGGCGGTGACAAAACTGACTGCGCCGATGACGCCCAACCTTCAGGTAATTTTCAACATTCTTAAACTCAGGACGGGGCCAACCAGCCCCACCCCACTCACGAACCTTTACATCACCATCAGCAGAGCCAGCACCACCACGGCGCCGATGCTCATTGAGGCCAGATACCAGCGCAGGTAGCCGTTTTCGCTGATCACCAGGCCTTTGTTAGCGCCACGCGCCAACAGTGCCGGGATGTTCATCAGGGCATTTAACGGGTCACGCGACAGCAGCCAGGCCACGCCAAGGTAAGGCTTGACGAAGATTTTGTCGTACAGCCAGTCGAAGCCCCAGGCAGCAAACCACCAGGTCGAGAAGAAACGGCCTGGCGCGCTGTTGGCGATCGAGGTCACCAGCGTGCGTTTGCCCAGCCACAGCGCGGCAGCCAGCAGAATGCCGACAATCGCGACTACGCCAGAGGCAATCTCCAGCGTCAGCACGCTGCCGTGCGCCAGTTCAGCGGTATCCGGCAGTACGCCTTTCAGCGGCGGCACAATCATCGCGCCAATAAAGGTTGAGAGAATTAACAGCACGATCAGCGGCAGATGATGAGTAATCCCTTTGCCGGCGTGAGCGTGAATTTGTTCTTTCCCGTGGAAAGTAATGAAGATCATACGGAAGGTGTAGAGCGAGGTCATAAACGCCCCGGCCAGACCGGCAATCATCAGGTTAAGATGACCATTAGCCAGTGCCCCTGCCAGAATCTCATCCTTACTGAAGAAGCCCGCAGTGATCAGCGGCAGAGCAGACAGCGCGGCGCCCCCGACCAGGAAGCAGACATACACCAGTGGGATACTTTTGCGCAGGCCGCCCATTTTGAAGATGTTCTGCTCATGATGGCAGGCAAGGATCACCGAACCCGAGGAGAGGAACAGCAGCGCTTTGAAGAACGCATGCGTCATCAGGTGGAAAATCGCCGCATCCCAGGCCTGAACGCCGAGCGCCAGGAACATATAGCCAATCTGACTCATGGTCGAATAAGCCAATACGCGCTTGATATCGGTCTGCACCAGCGCCGCAAAACCTGCCAGCACCAGCGTCACCGCACCAACGATACCGACCAGATGCAGCACTTCCGGCGTCATCAGGAACAGGCCGTGAGTACGGGCAATCAGATAGACACCTGCGGTGACCATGGTTGCCGCGTGGATCAGTGCAGATACCGGGGTTGGGCCCGCCATCGCATCGGCCAGCCAGGTCTGCAATGGCAGCTGGGCTGATTTACCGACCGCACCACCTAACAGCATCAGGGTTGCCCACATCAGCATATGGTTATCGGCAGCAAAATGTGCCGGCGCCAGCTCGACCATCTCGCGGAAGTTCAGCGTACCCAGCTCGTTGTAAAGAATGAACAACGCAAATGCCAGGAACACGTCACCCACGCGGGTCACGATAAAGGCCTTCATCGCCGCCGCGCCGTTTTTCGCTTCGGTGTAGTAGAAACCGATCAGCAGGTACGAGCAGAGACCCACGCCTTCCCAGCCGAGATACATCAGCATCAGGTTATCGGCCAGTACCAGAACCACCATGCTGGCGATAAACAGGTTGGTATAGGCGAAGAAGCGCGAGTAGCCCTCCTCCCCACGCATGTACCAGGAGGCAAACATATGGATGAAGAAGCCGACACCGGTGACCACAGACAGCATAGTCAGCGACAGCCCATCCAGCGTCAGGCTGACGCTGATGTTGTAGTTACCTACGTGGATCCAGGTCCACAGCAGCTGATTAAATACCTGCTGGCCGTTGGCAAAGAAGTCCATGCCAACATAGAGCGTGACCAGCGCGGCCAGACCGACAGAGCCCATCCCGACGGTAGCGGCCAGATTTTCTGACCAGCGACCACGGGAAAATGCCAGCAGTAAGAAGCCAATCAGCGGAAACAGGATTGTTAAATAGAGAAGGTTCATCCGCGCATCTCACTCACTTTATCAATGTTGAGGGTCTGACTGCGGCGATGCAGCTGCAGCAGCAGCGCCAGGCCAATACTGGCCTCAGCCGCAGCCAGGCTGATTGCCAGGATATACATCACCTGACCGTCTGCCTGACCCCAGTAGCTCCCCGCCACCACAAACGCCAGTGCTGCGGCGTTAATCATGATTTCGAGACCAATCAACATAAACAGCAAGTTACGGCGAATAACCACGCCCGTGAGTCCGAGGACAAACAGAATGGCCGCCAGAATAAGTCCATGCTGCAGAGGGATCATACCTGCTCCTCCTTGTTACTTTTCACTTTGTCCGCCGGGCGGTTGCTCAGCACCTCACCAGAGCGCTGCTCGCGACCGATGTGGAAGGCCACGACCAGGCCTGCCAGCAGCAGCATGGAAGCCAGCTCAACGGCCAGAACATAAGGACCAAACAGGCTGATGCCGACGGCTTTTGCATCGATCATCGTGCCGTCAATGCCCTGGTCATTAATGCTACGGATGGCGTAAACCAGCACCACCAGCAGGACAAACGACAGCACGGCAGGCCCGATCCACATAGAAGGTTGCAGCCAGCGGCGCTCCTGCTCGATCTCCTGGCCGCCAAGGTTCAGCATCATCACCACGAAGACGAACAGCACCATGATGGCACCCGCATACACAATGATCTCCAGCGCACCGGCAAAGTAAGCGCCGAGCGAGAAGAACACACCGGCGACAGCCAGCAGAGAAATAATCAGGTACAGCAACGCATGTACCGGGTCTGTGTGGGTGACAACGCGCAACGTCGCCAGCACCGCTACCAGTCCGCAAAGATAAAACGCAAATTCCATGCCTGGCTCCTTAAGGTAACAAGCCCTTGACGTCGATGGGTTTGGCTTCGTTTTCTGCGTCGCCTTTGTCTTTGCCGTCGATCGCCATACCCGCCATCCGGTAAAAATTGTATTCCGGGTATTTGCCCGGGCCGGAAATCAGCAGGTGTTCTTTTTCATACACCAGATCCTGACGCTTGAACTCACCCAGTTCGAAATCTGGGGTAAGCTGAATCGCAGTGGTCGGGCAAGCCTCTTCACACAGGCCACAGAAGATGCAGCGCGAGAAGTTGATACGGAAGAATTCCGGATACCAGCGGCCGTCGGCCATCTCTGCTTTTTGCAGCGAGATACAGCCCACCGGGCAGGCGACGGCACACAGGTTACAGGCAACGCAGCGTTCCTGGCCGTCCGGATCGCGCGTCAGCACGATACGCCCACGATAACGTGGCGGCAGGTAAACCGGCTCTTCCGGGTACATCATGGTTTCGCGTTTGGCGAAGGCATTCATACCTATCAGCCAGATACTGCGTACGGTTGTCCCGAAACCAACGACAAGGTCTTTTAATGTCATGTTCTTAACCCCTTACTGCGCCGTGTACAGAATCACTGCGGCGGTCGCCAGCAGATTCAACAGCGTCAACGGCAGACAGACTTTCCAGCCGAACGACATCACCTGGTCATAGCGCGGGCGCGGTAACGCAGCACGAATCAGAATGAACATCATCATGAAGAATGCCGTTTTGATGGCAAACCAGAAAATCGGCGGCAGCCACGGACCATACCAGCCACCGAAGAACAGCGTGACGATCAGTGACGATACGGTCACGATACCAACGTATTCACCGACGAAGAACAGGCCGAACTTCATCCCGGCATACTCAATGTGGTAACCGTCGGCCAGTTCCTGCTCGGCTTCTGGCTGGTCAAACGGATGGCGGTGACACACGGCAACACCGGCGATGCAGAAGGTGATAAAGCCCAGGAACTGCGGGATCACGTTCCACAGATGCTGCTGGCTGTTCACAATGTCGACCATGTTGAACGAGCCAGCCTGAGCGACCACGCCCATCAGCGACAGGCCGAGGAACACTTCGTAGCTCAGCGTCTGGGCCGAGGCACGCATCGCACCGAGCAGTGAGTATTTGTTATTACTCGACCAGCCCGCGAACAGCACGGCATACACTGCCAGGCCTGCCATCATCAGGAAGAACAGCAGACCGATGTTCAGGTCCGCGCCCATCCAGGTGGAAGTCACCGGCACAATCGCCATCGCCAGCAGCAGCGAGGTGAAAGCGATCATTGGCGCAAGAGTAAAGATCACGCGGTCGGTGAACGGTGGGATCCAGTCCTCTTTAAAGAACATTTTGATCATATCCGCCACCAGCTGCAGCGAGCCGCCCCAGCCGACACGGTTTGGTCCGTAACGGTTCTGGAACAGCCCGAGCAGGCGACGTTCGCCGAAGCTCATAAACGCGCCGCAGCCCACCACGACAAACAGAATCACTAAGGCTTTTACGACGGCGATAATGACGTCGATAACTTCCGGTGTCAGCCAGCTCATTGTGCAGCCTCCCGCAGATTTTCAATGTCGCTTCCGGCAAGGAACGGTGGAACACCCGGCAAACCAATTGGCAGACCAACCTGCCCTGCCTGCAGGTTGCTGGAGAAGCGCACCGGCAGACGCAGGACTTCACCCTGACAGTTAAATTCCACCGCAGCACCGGCATTGACGCCCAGTTTTGCCGCATCGTCCGGGTTCACCATCACGTAAGCTTCAGGCATACGCTGCTGAATAACCGGAGCGCGCTGCGTCATCTCTTCACTACCAAACAGGTGGAAGTATGGCGCCACGCGCCAGCTTTCGGCGTTACCGCTGAAGGCAGCCGGCACATTTTCGAACCAGCCCAGCTGAGACTCACCCGCTTCGATCAGGCGCACGCCTGGATCGCCGTTACGCAGATGTCCACCCACTTCCGCCTGGAATTTGTTCCATGCCTGCGGTGAGTTCCAGCCTGGAGCCCATGCAAATGGGATCTGCGAGCGCGCAGCGCCCGGCTGGTTGTTCCCTTCCATTGAGAAGGAGAACATGGTGTCTTTGTCCTGCGGCTGACGCGGTTCGTGCACGCTGATATTGGCGCGCATCGCGGTACGTCCACTTGAGCGATGCGGCGAACGCGCCAGTTTCTGACCACGAATACGGAAGCTGGCATCCGGTGCCGCTTGTTTAATTCCGGCCAGCTGCGGCAGTACCGCCACGCAGGCATCTATGACGTGATCGAGCTGGCTCCAGTCCACTTCGCGGCTGTTGATGGTGCTCTGCAGCGAGTGCAGCCAGCGCCAGCTTTCCAGCATCTGAACTTTTTCGTCGTAGTAGGCCGGGTCATAAACCTGGAAGAAACGCTGTGCGCGGCCCTCCTGGTTGACGACGGTGCCGTCGCTTTCGGCGAAGCTGGCGGTAGAGAGGATCAGACCGGCCTTTTCGCTGGTGGCAGTACGCTGGTGATCGAGCACGATCACGTTTGGCGTATTGCTCAGTGCGGCATCCACAGTGGCTTTCGGCAGGTGACGATAGAGATCGTTCTCCAAAATGATCACCGCATCTGCCGCGCCGTTTTCCAACTCGGCCAGGGCGACGTCGAGCGAGTGACCGCCGATCATGCCAAGGCCAACGCTGTTAGTGGCACCCGCAATCAGGGTGATCCCCACATCAGAACCGCGCGCTTTCAGCGCTTTCGCCACGTTGGCGGCGGCCTGAATCATCGCTTCACTGCCGGAGTGAGTGCCGGAAATAATCAGCGGTTTTTTCGCACCGGCCAGCGCCTGCACGATCACATCGATTTTGCCCGCCAGTGATTTATCGAGATCGCTGACTGCCGGTGCGCTGGCGTCCAGCTCATGGGCGATGGCAAAACCTAAGCGTGCCTGATCGTCAACCGGGGCGCGATAGCTCCAGGCGGCGATATCATCCAGGCGGGTTTCATCCACGTTAGTGACGAACAGAGGATGTTTGGCGTTCTGACCGATATTGAGAATCGCAGCAATCTGCCAGTCCGCGACTTTCTGTGCGGCGGCCATTTCACGCGATTTGCCCTTCACGGCCTGACGCACGGAGAGCGCAACGCGCGCCCCGGTCTGAGTCAGATCTTCACCCAGCACCAGCACCGCATCGTAGCTCTCAATATCACGCAGCGCCGGGGTGTGAATGCCGCTGTCGCGCAGCACGTTAAGCATCAGCTCAAGACGCGCCTGCTCGCCCGCCGCGATACCGGTAGAGAAGTTTTCTGCTCCCACCAGCTCGCGCAGGGCGAAGTTGCTCTCCACGCTGGCGCGCGGTGAACCGATGCCGATCACTTTCTTCGCCTGGCGCAGCACATCTGCGGCTCCCTGCATCGCCTGCTCAGCGTTGAGCGCGATCCAGTCGTCGCCGCGGCGCTGCATTGGCTGGCGCGGGCGATCTTTCAGGTTAACGTAGCCATAGCCGAAACGGCCACGGTCGCACAGGAAGTAGTGGTTTACCGTACCGTTATAGCGGTTTTCGATGCGGCGCAGTTCACCGTAGCGCTCGCCCGGGCTGGTGTTACAGCCGATGCTGCACTGCTGGCAGATGCTTGGCGCAAACTGCATATCCCACTTACGGTTATAACGCTCGGAGTGAGTTTTGTCGGTGAACACGCCGGTCGGGCAGATTTCTACCAGGTTTCCGGAGAATTCACTCTCCAGCACGCCATCTTCCGGGCGGCCAAAGTAGACGTTGTCATGCGCACCGTAAACGCCGAGGTCTGTACCATCGGCATAATCTTTGTAGTAGCGCACGCAGCGATAACAGGCGATACAGCGGTTCATCTCATGGGAGATAAACGGACCGAGATCCTGATTGCGGTGAGTACGCTTGGTGAAGCGATAACGGCGGAAACTGTGGCCGGTCATCACTGTCATATCCTGCAGGTGACAGTTACCGCCCTCTTCACAGACCGGACAGTCGTGCGGGTGGTTAGTCATTAACCACTCCACCACGCTTTCGCGGAACTCTTTCGCTTCCCCATCATCAATGGAGATGAACGTGCCATCGGACGCCGGGGTCATGCAGGACATAACCAGGCGGCCACGGGTGTCTTCGGCATTTTGGAACTGCTTTACCGCACACTGGCGGCAGGCACCGACGCTACCGAGCGCCGGGTGCCAGCAGAAATAAGGAATATCAAGGCCGAGGGAGAGACATGCCTGCAACAGGTTGTCTGCACCATCAACATCATATTCTTTACCGTCTACATGAATTGTAGCCATAGTGAACATGCTTCCGTAAGGCCCGTGCGAACACGGGCGTTAAACTTTGCTTACCAGCGCGCCTTTAACAGGTTTGGCTGGATGCCGCTAATCGCGTGTGCGTTGCTGTATACCTGGGGTGCCATTCCCGCTTCAAACTCTTCGCGGAAGTATTTAATGGCACTTTGCAGTGGCTCTACTGCACCCGGCGCATGCGCACAGAATGTTTTACCCGGGCCAAGCTGGCGGCAGAGCTGCAGCAGGGTTTCGATATCCCCTGGCTGCCCCTGCTTGTTCTCCAGCGCGCGCAGAATTTTAACGCTCCACGGCAGGCCGTCACGGCAGGGTGTACACCAGCCGCAGGATTCACGGGCGAAGAACTCTTCCAGATTGCGCACCAGCGACACCATGTTGATCTCGTGGTCAACAGCCATTGCAAGCGCCGTACCCAGACGGCTACCGGCTTTACCAATGCTGGCAAATTCCATTGGCAGGTCGAGGTGGGATTCGGTCAGGAAGTCAGTCCCTGCGCCACCCGGCTGCCAGGCTTTGAATTTCAGGCCGTCGCGCATGCCACCGGCATACTCTTCCAGAATTTCGCGGGCGGTGGTGCCAAACGGCAGTTCCCAGACGCCAGGATTTTTCACCCTGCCGGAGAAGCCCATCATTTTGGTGCCGGTATCTTCACTGGTGGAAATGCCTTTGTACCAGTCAACGCCATTAGCAATGATGGCCGGCACGTTGGAGAGCGTCTCAACGTTATTCACGCAGGTCGGCTTGCCCCAGGCACCCGCTGATGCCGGGAAGGGCGGCTTGGAGCGCGGGTTAGCGCGGCGCCCTTCCAGGGAGTTAATCAGCGCGGTCTCTTCACCACAGATATAGCGACCAGCGCCGGTGTGCACGATCAGCTCAAAGTCGAAGCCCGACCCGAGGATATTTTTACCCAACAGACCCGCTTCGGTTGCTTCCGCGATGGCGCGGCGCAGGTTAGCGGCCGCTTCAATATATTCGCCACGCAGGAAGATATAGCCACGATAGGTTTTCAGCGCGAAAGCGGCGATCAGCATGCCTTCCACCAGCTGGTGCGGCATCTGCTCCATCAGCAGGCGGTCTTTATAGGTGCCTGGCTCCATTTCATCGGCGTTACACAGCAGGTAACGGATGTTCATGGATTCGTCTTTCGGCATCAGGCTCCACTTTAAGCCCGTGGAGAAGCCTGCACCGCCGCGCCCTTTCAGGCCAGAGTCTTTAACCTGCGCGACAATCTCTTCCGGCGCCATGGATTTCAGGGCTTTCTCAGCACCGGCATAGCCATTCTTACTGCGATATTCCTCAAGAAATACCGGCTGTTTGTCTTCACGCATGCGCCAGGTCAGCGGATGCATTTCGGCAGTACGCACGATCTGTCTCATTGATACTGCTCCAGTAAGTTGGCGATGCCTTCCGGCGTCAGATGAACGTGAGTGTCTTCATCCACCATCATCACCGGCCCTTTGTCGCAGTTACCCAGGCAACAGGTCGGCAGCAGCGTGAAGCGGCCATCAGCCGTGGTCTGGCCCGGCTTGATGTTCAGATTGGTTTCCAGCGCGGCCTGAATGCCCTGGAAGCCAGTGATGTGGCACACCACGCTGTCGCAGTAGCGGATCACATGGCGGCCAACCGGCGTGCGGTAGATCTGGCTGTAGAATGTTGCCACCCCTTCCACATCGCTGGCCGGAATGCCCAGCACGCCCGCAATGGCGTTGATCGCGCCGTCAGGCACCCAGCCGCGATGCTTCTGAACAATTTTCAGCGCTTCAATTGAAGCGGCACGCGCATCTTCGTAATGGTGCTTTTCATGCTCGATGGCGTCGCGCTCGGTGGCACTCAGCACAAAAGCCCCGGATTCATCGATCGTTTCGATCGCAATTCTTTGATCGTGCATAATTAGCGGTCCACGTCTGACATAACAAAATCGATACTACCGAGGTATACGATCAGGTCGGATACCAGGCTGCCGTTGATCACTGAAGGGATCTGCTGCAGGTGCGGGAAGCTAGGCGTACGCACGCGGGTGCGATAGCTCATGGTGCTGCCGTCGCTGGTCAGGTAGTAACTGTTAATCCCTTTGGTCGCTTCAATCATCTGGAAGGACTCATTGGCCGGCATCACCGGGCCCCATGAAACCTGCAGGAAGTGAGTGATCAGGGTTTCGATATGCTGCAGCGTGCGCTCTTTTGGTGGCGGCGTGGTCAGCGGATGGTCAGCCTTGAACGGGCCTTCCGGCATGTTCTTCAGGCACTGTTCAAGGATGCGCATACTCTGACGCATCTCTTCCATCTTCAGCATCACGCGGCTGTAAGCACAGCTGACCCCGTCACCGATTGGAATGTCGAAATCGAAGTTTTCATAACCGGAGTAAGGGCGCCATTTACGCACGTCAAAGTCGAGACCCGTCGCGCGCAGACCTGCGCCGGTGGTACCCCAGGCCAGTGCCTCTTCCATGTTGTAGGCAGAAACACCTTTCGAACGGGCAATCAGCACGGAGTTTTTCAACGCGGTCTGTTCGTAGGATTTCAGACGTTTTGGCAACCAGTCCAGCAGCTCGCGCAGCAGGCGCTCCCAGCCTTTCGGCAGGTCATGCGCCACGCCGCCGATGCGGAACCAGGCCGGGTGCATACGGAAACCAGTAATGGCTTCCACCACGTCATAAATTTTCTGGCGATCGGTAAAGGCAAAGAACACCGGAGACATCGCACCGACGTCCTGAATAAACGTTGAGATGTAGAGCAGGTGGCTGTTTATACGGAACAGCTCTGAAAGCATCACGCGGATGACATCCACGCGCTCTGGCACTTTGATACCGGCCAGTTTCTCAACCGCTAACACGTACGGCATTTCATTTACGCAGCCGCCAAGATACTCGATGCGGTCGGTGTAAGGAATGTAGCTGTGCCAGGATTGACGCTCGCCCATCTTCTCCGCACCGCGATGGTGGTAACCGATATCCGGCACGCAGTCGACGATCTCTTCGCCGTCCAGCTGCAGGATAATACGGAACGCACCGTGCGCCGACGGGTGGTTCGGGCCGAGGTTGAGGAACATAAAGTCCTCATTGTTGGTGCTGCGCTTCATGCCCCAGTCTTCAGGCTTGAAGGTGAGCGATTCCATCTCCAGATCTTCTTTCTGCTTGGTCAGCTCGAAAGGATCGAATTCGGTCGCACGCGCCGGATAATCTTTGCGCAGCGGGTGCCCTTCCCACGTCTGCGGCATCATGATGCGCGTCAGGTGCGGGTGGCCCTCAATATTGATACCAAACATCTCCCAGGTTTCACGCTCATACCAGTTGGCATTCGGGAAGATTTTGGTGATGGTCGGCACATTCAAATCGTTTTCAGACAACGCCACCTTGAGCATGATATCGCGATTGCGTTCAATGGAGATGAAGTGGTAGAAAACGGAAAAATCCGCCGCGGGTAAACCCGCACGGTGAGTACGCAGACGCTCGTCCATGCCATGCAGGTCATACAGCATCACATAGGGTTTTGGCAGCTTGCGCAGGAAATGGATAATCTCAAGCAGCTGCTCACGTTTCACCCAGACTACCGGAATGCCGGTACGGGTTGCTTGCACAGTAAAGGCATCAGGCCCAAAACGATTACGCAGCTCGCCGATCACCGGGTCATCCTGGTGATCTCGGGTTTGCCATAACGGCTGAGCGAGATCTTGCGTGGTTAAATCTGTCATAAGTGGTTCACCATTCTGGCCTGTTATCCAGGCGCTCAGTGTTGGCGTCAGGTGGGTCGGCGCACGTTACATTGTGTTTTTTTTGCGCTGTTGCTGACCACATCCATAAACTGCTGTTTTTAAATTTCGTCAGGCGTGCGCAGATTAGTCACGGCGATACGCTCGGCATTCTTTCTGTCGCGCTCCGACTGCATATTGGCGCGATACACGCCCTGATCGCTGACGACCCACGACAGCGGGCGGCGCTCTTTGCCAATCGACTCCTGCAGCAGCAGCAGTGCCTGCATATAGGCTTCAGGACGCGGCGGGCAACCTGGGATATACACGTCAACCGGCAGGAACTTGTCCACACCCTGCACCACAGAATAGATATCGTACATACCGCCGGAGTTCGCGCAGGCACCCATTGAGATCACCCATTTTGGTTCCAGCATCTGGTCATACAGGCGCTGAACAACCGGAGCCATCTTGGTGAAACAGGTTCCCGCTACCACCATAAAGTCAGCCTGGCGAGGCGAAGCACGAATAACTTCCGACCCGAATCGCGCCACGTCATGTACCGCCGTAAACGAGGTAGTCATTTCGACGTAGCAACAAGAAAGGCCGAAGTTAAACGGCCAAAGGGAGTTCTTACGACCCCAGTTCACCATGTCATGCAGAGCGTGTTCCAACTTGCCCATATAGACGTTTTGATGAACGTGCTTTTCCAGGGGATCGGTAACAATCTCCTGTTTTTGCAGGGGGTAACGGTCGTTCTCACCGTTCGGGTCTATGCGGGTGAGCGTATAGTCCATGTGTTTTTGCCTCGCTGTTACTGCTTGTGACGGTTGGCGTGCGAGATGGTGGTTGGTTTGACGTCAAACTGACGACGGGCAGGAGCCCAATCCAGCGCGCCAATGCGAACCAGATAAAACAGACCAGCTAGCAGAACCAAAATGAAAATAGCGGCTTCCACAAAGCCGACCCAACCGCTTTCGCGAATCGCCGTCGACCATGCGTAGAGATAGAGGGCTTCAACGTCGAAGATGACGAAGAACATGGCAACCAGGTAAAACTTGGCAGACAGGCGCAGTTTAGCGCTGCCCACCGAAGCAATACCGGATTCAAAAGGTGTATTTGTATGCCTTCCACGGGCTTTTCCGCCCAGGAACCATGCTCCGGCCAGCATTGCGCAGCAAAGGCCAATAGAGACGATTAGGAAAACAGCGAATGCCCAATGATGGGCGACGACTTCTGTGGTTGTTGACATACTCTTGCTTACTCACCAAAAGTGGCGTTTCGCGTCCTGCTCTGATAATTGGCAGTTAACACACCACATCGATTCAAGGGAAGAATGAAAAACCTGATAAATCTTACTGTCTTTCGCGATTAGGCAGTAATTTTATGTGGTTTTTTACTCCTTTAACTAACCTTTTGTCAACTTTGACAAAACTATCCGCACATTAATTTACACCCACAACACGAATTTAACATATGATGCTCAATAAGTGAGCTAAATCGAGTCAGTAGCATCATGTGAAGTTAGTGTAGCGGCTAAAACCTTGTTTGGATCGGGTATTTAACAACGCCTATTTTGGCAGGATTCACCCGGTTTTCCTGCCCCTTATTGGGGTTATTTTTTTGATCCAGAACACACTTTGGGGTTTTATGCCGGTAAAACAGGCAACTTTTTTTAAGCAGAATCAATTCACTGATCGGACCAGAGTGGAGCGTGAGGGAGGATTTTTAGGTTTTAAGCTGAATGGGCGCTTTTTAACGCGCCTAGCCGGATTAATGCCAAAAAATGGCCTGAGCTGGCATATAAATTTGCAACAAAAAGGCCCTTCAGCTTAATTTCTAACTGAAAGGCCTTTTTTAACCACTCATTTCGAAAACAATCGACTTTTAATGATAAAAGTAATCGTTTGCGTTTGGACGGTTATTCATCTTCGTCGGCGAAGCCTGCGGCGCTCTGCCCTGCAGTGATCAGGTTGTACGGATCGTTGCTGGACTCCATCGCGTTGAAGATTGCCAGCGCCAGCTCGTTATCGCTGTCCGGATTACGGCACAGCAGATACTCGGTATCCGGCAGCATTGGCAGGCCTTCTGCAGCCCCCATTACGCGCAGCTCCGGGCTCATCATCTCCACCGGGCGCGCAGTCACACCTAAGCCCGCTTTCACCGCAGCACGTACCGCAGCCAGCGTAGAGGCCACGTACGATATACGCCACGGGATGCCCGCTTCGTTAAGGTGATCGATCGCCATGTCGCGGTATGGGCTTGGCTCATCCAGCAGCACCAGAGGAATCGCTTCCCCACGCTGGAAGATGTAATCAGCCGCGCAGTACCACAGGGTCGGCGACGTACGCAGTACCTGCCAGGTGAAATTCATCGGGCTGGAGGTGGTCACCACCAGGTCAACTTCGCCCTGGTTAAGCATTTCCATCATAAATGGATTGCGCTTCACGCGAACGTCGATGGCCAGTTTCGGGTATACCGAGGTCACACGATTGAGCAGGAACGGTAAAATGGTATCAGAAGTATCATCGGAGGCACCGATGGTGAGCACCCCCTGAATGTTGCTGTACATCAGAGAAGTACAGGCTTCATCGTTGAAGCGCAGTATCTTTCTGGCGTAGCCCAACAGCTGAATACCATGTTCCGTCAATAACTTGTTGCGTCCATGCCTGGCAAACAGCTCTTTGCCTACCAATTGCTCCAGACGCTGCATCTGCTGGCTCACGGCGGACTGCGTTCTGCACACGGCGGCCGCAGCAGCGGCAAAAGTGTTCAGGTCGGCAACAGCCACGAAAGTTCTCAGCAGATCGAGGTCGAGATTAAGTATCGGACGATTTGCACTAGTCATGTTTTTCTTCACTTTATAAGTTTTTTACAAACAGCTACCCTGGTGTTATTACCTGTCTTATCAAAGGGATAAGACGATAACAATTGCGTAATGGCTACAGTGTTTAGCAATTAAAAATTACCCGATGCATTACTTACATTTGCAGACGATAAAGACTCTTCACCTCCAGCCGTCGATCCCGCTTGAGCCAGGATTTACTGCCAGAGTTAAATAGGTTCTTCCGTCTGATACATCACTAATGCACGCTGCACTAACCCATAAGTTGCAGGAAGCCGCGTCGTTATAGTTAATTAACACCGACGAAACTCAAAAAAGGATGAGTTGTGGTGCCGCAAGTCTAAAACAACCATTGAAAATTGAATTGCCAGATCGCTGTAGTTACAGCGCAAAATGTTAAGTACAACTTACTATTTAGGGTAATAAAAAGCGTTTTTTTATCACCCGGAGTACCTGCACGCACGGTGCAAAGTCTCCTGAGCATTATCCTGACATACTGTCGTTTACTTTTTAAGCCCAAAAGCAATTAAACTTATCACTAAAGCAAGATTTTATCGGCGACAGCACGCAATACCGGGCCTGGCCCTAAAAAATTTATCGTCACACGGGTAGCTTCAAGTTGCGATCCTTCTCTCCCCCCTCACCCCTCAGATGCTGCCTATTCTTCAGCTATCGCCCCGACTGATTAAAAAACAGACAGTGAAATAAGTTTATCTTCACAGTTTCTTAAAGCATCAGTACACCGTTTTTTACTGAATCAGCTAACAGAGTCCCTTTAGTGGAACGACTAATCATGCAGGCGCTTGACAGCGTAGAATCATTGCGCAGATGTTAGTATCGGATTACACCCTTTATGCAGCATGAAATATCAGAATATTCGACCCTGACGCGCCCCCCTGCCAGCTGAGTGAAAAAACATCCTTTAACTCACCAAAGCCCGCTGTCGCCCTTCAAAAGCTCAGAGGAGAGGAGTACATTGTGCAATGTTTAGTTTTCCACGGCAGGAACGCAGTTCTGCCAGTCAAGGCGACAAAAATGACCCCAATTGATAAATCCAGCAAACTGGATAATGTGTGTTACGACATTCGCGGCCCGGTGCTGAAAGAAGCTAAGCGCCTCGAAGAAGAAGGTAATAAAGTCCTCAAGCTGAACATCGGCAACCCGGCGCCGTTTGGTTTTGAAGCCCCCGATGAGATTCTGGTGGATGTGATCCGCAATCTGCCAAGCGCTCAGGGCTACTGCGATTCCAAAGGGTTGTACTCGGCGCGTAAAGCGATCATGCAGCACTACCAGGCACGCGGCATGCGTGATATCACCGTTGAAGATATCTACATCGGCAACGGCGTCTCTGAACTGATCGTACAGTCGATGCAGGCCTTGCTGAATACCGGTGACGAAATGCTGGTTCCGGCGCCGGATTATCCGCTGTGGACTGCGGCCGTCTCGCTTTCGGGTGGCAAAGCCGTTCACTACCTGTGTGATGAGTCCGCAGGCTGGTTCCCGGACCTTGATGATATCCGCAGCAAAATCACCCCGCGCACCCGCGGCATTGTGATTATCAACCCCAATAATCCGACCGGTGCCGTTTACAGCAAAGAGCTGCTGATGGAAGTGGTCGAGCTGGCGCGTCAGCACAACCTGATTATTTTCGCCGACGAAATCTACGACAAAATCCTTTACGATGCCGCACAGCACCACTCTATTGCGGCGCTGGCGCCGGACCTGCTGACAATCACCTTTAACGGTCTGTCTAAAACCTATCGCGTCGCGGGCTTCCGCCAGGGCTGGATGGTCCTCAACGGGCCGAAGAAGCACGCCAAAGGCTATATTGAAGGTCTGGAGATGCTGGCCTCCATGCGCCTGTGCGCCAACGTTCCGGCACAGCACGCCATTCAGACCGCGCTGGGTGGCTATCAGAGCATCAGCGAATTTATCCAGCCTGGCGGCCGCCTCTATGAGCAGCGCAACCGGGCATGGGAGCTGATTAATGACATTCCGGGCGTGAGCTGCGTGAAGCCAGACGGCGCGCTGTATATGTTCCCGAAAATTGACAGCAAGAAGTTCAATATTCACGATGACCAGAAGATGGTGCTCGACTTCCTGCTGCAGGAAAAAGTGCTGCTGGTTCAGGGCACCGCCTTTAACTGGCCGTGGCCGGATCACGTGCGCATTGTCACGCTGCCGCGCGTTGATGAACTGGATATGGCGATTAACAAGTTTGGTCGTTTCCTCAGTGGCTACCGCCAGCTGTAATGTTCTCCCCAAAGAGCGGCTCAGGCCGCTCTTTGCATTTTGTACCAGGGAAAATAATCATGACCCAAAGCCACTTCTTCGCCCACCTCTCCCGCCTGAAGTTAATCAACCGCTGGCCGCTGATGCGCAACGTGCGCACGGAGAACGTTTCCGAACACAGCCTGCAGGTAGCGATGGTTGCCCATGCGCTGGCGGTCATTAAGAACAAAAAGTTTAATGGCAATCTCAATGCTGAACGCATCGCCATGATGGCGATGTATCACGATGCCAGCGAAGTACTGACCGGCGATCTCCCCACCCCGGTGAAGTATTACAATGCGCAGATCGCCCACGAATATAAGAAAATCGAAAAGATAGCCCAGCGGAAGCTGATTGAGATGCTGCCGGAGGAGCTGCGCTCCGCCTATGCTCCGCTGATTGACGAGCATCAGCACAGCGAAGCGGAAACGGCGGTGGTGAAGCAGGCCGACGCGCTCTGTGCCTATCTGAAGTGTCTCGAAGAGCTGTCGGCGGGCAATAATGAGTTTCTGCTGGCCAAAGCGCGCCTGGAAAAGACGCTGGCACAGCGCCACAGCCCGGAGATGGACTACTTTGTAGAGGTATTTGTTCCGAGCTTTAGCCTGTCGCTGGATGAGATCAGTCAGGATTCGCTGTAACCAGCAGGGCGTGGCGAACCACGCCCTTTAAGCACTTTAGTGTTTACGGTGGACGTTGACGCTGCCGTCCGGATTCTTGTTGATGATCAACTCTTCCAGCGAGCTGAGCACCATATCGACATCTTCCAGCCGTGGCGAATCTGCCGGCGCGTTAACCGCGATCACATGACTGCCGGAAGCCAGACCGGAGAGGATCCCGGCAGCGGCATCTTCCACCACCACGCACTCCTCCGGTTCCAGGTCGAGCAGCTGGGCGCCAAGCAGATAGGCATCCGGCTCCGGCTTGCCGCGCTCAACGCGCTCGGCGGTGACAAAAGCCGCCGGGGCCGGTAAACCTGCCGCCGCATGGCGCGCGCTGGCAACGGGTACGGAACCTGAAGTGACGATCGCCCAGGGGATCTCCAGCTCGTCCAGCTGGCTTAACAGCTCAACCGCACCGGGCAGGGCAACAATGCCGTCAATATCTTCAGCTTCCAGCTTTTCCAGCGCGATAAATTCCTGCTGAATCTCCTCCGCTGAAGCTCCGCTCATAAAGTGGCGCAGTGAGGTAATTGCCTGCTTACCGTGGATGAAGCCCAGCACCTCTTCAGGCGCGATCCCGTGGCGCTTACCCCAGTTTTTCCAGGCACGTTCAACTACCGCAAGGGAGTCAACTAACGTGCCATCCAGATCAAACAGAAAACCTTTACACTTCACCGCATCTTCCTTCTCAGGCGTTGATAACTTGCGCGATCTCGTTCGCACTCAGATGATACTGCCGGGGACAATTGTGCCACAGCGCGAGCATGCGTTGGTATTTTTCCCACATCGGCACCTGAGTATCAAACTCGTGGCTGCCCACATCAAAGTGGGTGTAGCGCCCTTCAACCTCCACCAGAAAGCGCACATAGCCAAGATATCGCCCTTCAGAAGCGGCATCAAAGCCAGGGAATACCAGACGACGCAGCTCGATGCCCTGCGGTTCTTTCAGATTAGTCCAGGAGATATGCAGGGCGTGATACATCTCCATCATCGCGATCAGCGTGCGGCACTCCGCCTCCGGCAGCTGGCTAAAATCGTTATCCAGCTCGCGCATCTGCAGGCCAAAGCCGCGTTCGATAATGGTCTGATGGCGCTGGTAACGCGCGGCGTTATCCGGGTCGAGCATCGCCATCATCTGGTACTGATTGGAAAGAATTAAACGCTGGGCATGGGTCATGTCCATTTGGGGCTCCTCCGCCACGGGGAAAATAGTCAGTGGCGGCAGGATCTCACGGCGCGGGGAGAGGCATCTTTGACGCAGCGCGGGTTTCCGGTGAGATCGTCACAGAAAACCCGCAAACGCGATTAAAGGTCGTCGAGGAAGGTTTTATCCAGCTGCTTGAAGGCGCGCTTCAGCACATCAGCCAGTGACTGATAGGTTGGCTTGCCTTCCACCGGGGCAATGGCCTGGCCTGCGGCCTGCAACTTTTCACGCACGTCATGGAACCAGCCCAATAAAGAAGGCGGTAATGGCGTTACCGAGCGCTTGCCCAGCCACCACAGACCCTGCATCGGCAGGCTGCAGGCGAACAGCGCGGTGGCGACGGCCGGGCCCAGCTGCCCGCCAAGGGCGATCTGCCAGGTGAGGCTGAAAACAGCCACGGGCGGCATAATGCGGATTGCAAACCGTGTCGCACGCGTGACGCGATTTTCTGGAAACATAGGCGCAAGGCGTTTATCGACAGGCCATGTCTTCATGTAGTGCTGACCATGCTGGAACAGCTTAAACCAACCGACACTGCCGGATTCATTAGCCATGGCTAACCTCAACTTCAGAGATAAATATTAAAAAAAAATTACAACTCACCAACTTTACCTAACATCATTCAAAATATTTTGTCTTTAAGGGTGACACTGGTTATCCTGTGCGCGTTTTAGGCCCTGGACAGCGAGCAATCCTGGTCAACATTCGGCCAAGCCATGAAAAAGCGCATCAGATTTAAAAAAAAATCGTAAAGTTTCCAAAATTTTTTGCTTTCGGACAAAACTTTCCGGCAGCATGATGTTCATCATTAATGTACCAGCTTTCATGCGCTACGCTGATAGTCTGTTTGACTTTTATTTCGCCACTTTTAATAAATAGGACCTTCCATGTCGAGTAAGTTAGTACTGGTTCTGAACTGCGGTAGTTCTTCCCTGAAGTTTGCCATTATCGATCCGGCAAACGGCGACGAATACCTGTCAGGTTTAGCTGAATGTTTCCACCTGCCGGAAGCCCGCATTAAGTGGAAACTGGAAGGCGCTAAACAAGAAGCGGCTCTGGGTGCAGGCGCAGCGCACAGCGAAGCACTGAACTTCATGGTTAAAACTATTCTGGCACAAAAACCAGAACTGTCGGCACAAATCGTTGCTATCGGTCATCGCATCGTTCACGGTGGCGAAAAGTTAACGCAGTCCGTAGTGATTGACGAATCCGTCATCCAGGGTATCAAAGACGCCTCTTCATTTGCACCGCTGCACAACCCGGCGCACCTGATCGGCATCGACGAAGCGCTGAAAAACTTCCCGCACCTGTCAGATAAAAATGTGGCTGTTTTCGACACCGCATTCCATCAGACTATGCCGGAAGAGTCTTATCTCTACGCCCTGCCGTACAAACTGTACAAAGAACACGGCGTACGCCGCTATGGCGCGCACGGTACCAGCCACTTCTACGTGACGCAGGAAGCGGCCAAAGTGCTGAACAAGCCGGTGTCCGAGCTGAACATCATCACCTGTCACCTGGGTAACGGTGGTTCGGTTTCCGCTATCCGTAACGGCGAGTGCGTTGACACCTCCATGGGTCTGACCCCGCTGGAAGGCCTGGTGATGGGGACCCGCAGCGGTGATATCGACCCGGCGATTATCTTCTTCCTGCACGATACGCTCGGCATGAACGTGGATGCGATCAACAAGATGCTGACCAAAGAGTCTGGCCTGCTGGGCCTGACCGAAGTCACCAGCGACTGCCGCTATGTGGAAGATAACTACGATACCAAAGCCGATGCCAAACGTGCGATGGACGTTTACTGCCACCGCCTGGCGAAATATATCGGCTCTTATGCCGCGCTGATGGATGGCCGTCTGGACGCGGTGATCTTCACCGGCGGGATTGGTGAGAATGCCGCGATGGTGCGCGAGCTGTCGCTGGCGAAGCTCGGCCTGCTGGGCTTCGAAGTGGACCACGAACGCAACCTGGCCGCGCGCTTCGGCAAATCCGGCTTCATCAACAAAGAGGGCACCCGCCCGGCGCTGGTTATCCCAACCAACGAAGAGTTGGTCATCGCGCAGGACGCAGACCGTCTCACCGCATAATAAACGATTCTCTCCGTCAGCTCAGGCTGGCGGAGTTGTTTTAGACACCAAGAAATTTGTATAGCCCTTGCTACTGGAGCAGCTGCTCTACGTGTGCAGGCTAAAGTCATGAGGAGTTACTGTGTCCCGTACAATCATGCTCATCCCTACCGGCACCAGCGTCGGCCTGACCAGCGTCAGCCTCGGCGTTATTCGTGCTATGGAACGTAAAGGCGTGCGTCTTAGCGTCTTCAAGCCTATCGCCCAGCCGCGCGCGGGTGGCGACAGCCCGGACCAGACCACCACTATCATCCGTAAAAACTCCAGCATTCCCGCCGCCGTGCCGCTGGCCATGAGCCGCGTGGAATCCCTGCTGGGTTCCAATCAGCAGGACGTGCTGATGGAAGAGATCATCGCCAACTACCATGAAAACACCAAAGACGCAGAGGTCGTGTTGGTCGAGGGCCTGGTGCCGACGCGCAAACATCAGTTTGCCTCGGCGCTAAACTATGAAATTGCCAAAACCCTGAATGCGGAAATCGTCTTCGTGATGTCGCTGGGCAATGACTCGCCGGCGCAGCTGAAAGAGCGTATCGAACTGACCCAGAGCAGCTTCGGCGGCAGCAAAAATAAAAACATCACCGGCGTGATCATTAACAAGCTGAACGCACCGGTTGACGATCAGGGCCGTACGCGCCCGGATCTTTCCGAGATCTTCGACGACTCCACCAAAGCCAGCGTCGCGAATATCGATCCCAAGCAGCTGTTCGCTAACAGCCCGCTGCCGGTGCTGGGCTGCGTGCCGTGGAGCTTCGAGCTGATCGCCACCCGCGCCATTGATATGTGCCGTCACCTTGACGCCCGCATCATTAACGAAGGTGAGATCGCCACCCGCCGCGTGAAATCCGTGACCTTCTGTGCACGCAGCATTCCCCACATGCTGGAGCACTTCCGTCCGGGTTCCCTGCTGGTGACCTCCGCCGACCGCCCTGACGTGCTGGTTGCAGCCTGCCTTGCGGCGATGAACGGCGTTGAGATTGGTGCCATCCTGCTGACCGGTGGTTACGCGATTGACGCCCCCATTCAGAAGCTGTGTGAACGCGCCTTCCAGACTGGCCTGCCGGTATTTATGGTCGACACTAACACCTGGCAGACCTCCCTTAGCCTGCAGAGCTTCAACCTGGAAGTACCCAGCGACGATACCCAGCGTATTGAGCGCGTGCAGGAGTACGTGGCCAGCCACATTGACGCGGACTGGATCGAGTCGCTGACCGCCGCTTCCGAACGCAGCCGTCGCCTCTCTCCTCCGGCCTTCCGCTACCAGCTGACCGAGCTGGCGCGTAAAGCGGGCAAACGCATCGTGCTGCCGGAAGGCGACGAACCTCGCACCGTGAAAGCGGCGGCTATCTGTGCCGAACGCGGCATCGCCACCTGTGTCCTGCTGGGCAACCCGGAAGAGATCCAGCGCGTGGCCGCAGCTCAGGGCGTTGAGCTGGGTAAAGGCATTGAGATTGTTGACCCGGAAGCCGCACGTGAAAACTACGTGGCGCGCCTGGTGGAGCTGCGTAAGAGCAAAGGCATGACCGAAGTGGTCGCGCAGGAGCAGCTGGAAGATAACGTGATGCTCGGCACCATGATGCTGGAGCGTGGCGAAGTGGACGGCCTGGTTTCCGGTGCGGTTCACACCACTGCCAACACTATCCGCCCGCCGCTGCAGCTGATCAAAACCGCGCCGAACAGCTCGCTGGTCTCGTCGGTGTTCTTTATGCTGCTGCCTGAGCAGGTGCTGGTGTATGGCGACTGCGCCATCAACCCGGACCCGAATCCGGAACAGCTGGCAGAGATTGCGATTCAGTCCGCCGACTCCGCGCTGGCGTTTGGCATCGAGCCGCGCGTGGCGATGATCTCCTACTCCACCGGTAACTCAGGTGCCGGTAGCGACGTTGAGAAAGTGCGTGAAGCGACGCGTATCGCGCAGGAAAAACGCCCTGACCTGGTGATCGATGGTCCACTGCAGTATGACGCAGCGATTATGGCCGACGTGGCGAAATCTAAAGCGCCAAACTCCCCGGTTGCCGGCCGTGCGACCGTGTTCATCTTCCCGGATTTGAACACCGGTAACACCACTTACAAAGCGGTACAGCGTTCTGCGGACCTGATCTCAATCGGGCCAATGCTGCAGGGGATGCGCAAGCCGGTCAACGACCTGTCGCGTGGCGCACTGGTCGACGATATCGTCTACACCATCGCGCTGACGGCGATCCAGTCGAAGCAGGCGGAAGGGTAATCGCGCAGCCGGGTCAGGCAGCCTGTCCCCTACCCGGCCCTTGTACACATCGTCGTTACCCCGCAGGGGCGAGGCATGCCTCGCCCTTTTTTATTGACTGAATTTACTGGAGCACCACATCCAGCGCCCGCAGATGCTGCGGCTGCCACGACAGCAGCACTTCACTACCAGGCTGCCAGCGGCTGTCCATTTTGGCGGGTGACAGCTTGACCATAAAGTTCCCCTGCCCTGCGACTTCCGTCAGCATCCGCACGTGATCCCCCAGATAGATAAACTGCTGAATCCGCGCCTTCACCTGCTGATCGCCCTGTTCCGGCGCATTGACGTTAATGCGCTCCGGGCGGATACTGAGCTGGATTTTCTTACCCGGCGAGCTTGGGCGCACCTTGAGCGCATCCAGCTCGCAGCCATCGTCCAGCTTCACGCGGTAGTAGTCGCCCTGCACCGAGACCTGAGTCGCCAGCAGGCTGTTATTTTCGCCGATAAACTGCGCGACGAAAGCATTCGCCGGCTGCTCATAAAGCGTGCCGGGGCTGTCCATCTGCTGGATCATGCCGTCGTTGAATACCGCCACCCGGTTCGACATGGTCATCGCTTCGCTCTGGTCGTGCGTAACGTAGACGATGGTCAGACCCAGCATTTCGTGCAGCTGTTTAATCTCCAGCTGCATATGCTCGCGCAGCTGCTTATCCAGCGCACCCAGCGGCTCATCCATCAGTACCAGCTTAGGTTCAAACACCAGCGCACGCGCCAGGGCCACGCGCTGCTGTTGCCCACCCGACATCTGCGCCGGATAACGATCTGCCAGCGACGTCAGCTTAATCATATCGAGAATGCGCGACACCCGATCTTTAATATCCGCCTTGTTCATGCGGCGGATCGACAGCGGGAATGCCAGGTTTTCCGCCACGGTCATATGGGGAAACAGCGCATAATTCTGGAATACCATGCCGATATCACGCTGGTGCGGCGGCAGGGTATGCAGCGGTTTCTCGCGTAGAAAAATCTCGCCATCGGTCGGGGTTTCAAAGCCAGCGAGCATCATCAGGCTGGTGGTTTTTCCAGATCCGGATGGCCCTAAAAGCGTTAAAAACTCACCCTCCTGCACCTCAAGATTCAGGTTGCGAACCACCAGCTTTTCGCCGTCGTAGCTCTTTTTGATGTTCTTAAAACTCACCAGGGATCTCATAGTATTCTCTCGTCAAGCGGGGGAAAAACCTCTCAGGCACGCTTTGTGCATTACCTGCACCGGGCGCATCTGTCGGGTGGCTCTTTTTTAGCTCTACCACAACGAATTTCGCTTCGACAAGCAGAATTTGACAAAATCACAAAAAAAAAGCCTGAGAGCAGATCTCCCAGGCTGTTGTTTTCTATTGTTTTTTATCTTTGCACCAGTTCAGGTCATACAAATAACCTGCAGAATCAGGCTATTCGCTCAGTCCGCACTGTGCTGGTGCAATTGCGCCGACTGCAGGCGACGGTTGAGACAGGCGAGCACGGGGGCAAATTTCTCCGCCATCTGCTGCTCCTCGACGCAGGCATAACCCAACAAAAGCCCGCGCCGCGTGGTACCCAGCAGGTAATAGGCCGAGAGCGGGCGGGTCAGCACGCCGTTTTGCTCCAGCTCGGCGCTGAGCGCCACATCGTCAATATTATCGGGCAGGGAGAGGATCAGGTGCAGCCCGGCATTGCTCTGCTGAGCGATAAAACTCTCCCCCAGGCTCTCCTTAATGACCCGCACCAGCTCCGCGCGGCGGCGGCTGTAGAGCTGGCGCATCTTGCGCACGTGCGCCGCGTAATGCCCCTCGCGAATGAACTCCGCCAGCGTCAACTGCACCAGCCCATTGCCGCCGCGATACAGTTCGGAGTGAGCCATCTTCATGCGCGCCGCCAGCGCTTTCGGCACCACCATGTAGCTCAGGCGCAGCCCGGGGTAGAGCGTTTTGCTGAAAGTACCGAGATAAATTACCGGTGCATCCGGTGCCAGCCCCTGCAAGGCCGGGATCGGCGACTCGGCAAAGCGAAACTCACCGTCGTAATCATCCTCCACCACCCAGCTGCCCGCGCTTTGCGCCAGCGCCAGCAGCTGGTGCCGCCGCTGCAGGCTCATCACTGAACCGAGCGGATACTGGTGCGAAGGCGTGACGCAGATCAGGCGCGGCGGGCGCAGCTCCGCGCTAAGGTCCGGCAGCGTCATGCCCTGCTCATCCACCGCCGTCGGCAGCAGGTCGATACCGTTGACCGCCAGCACGTTGCGGATCCCCCAATAGCCCGGCTCCTCAATCCACGCGCGGTCGCCCGGGTCGCAGAGCATTTTCGCCAGCAGGTCCAGCGCCTGGTGCGTTCCGGCAGTGATCAGAATCTGCTCCGGCGTGCAGTTGACCGAGCGGATCACCCGCAGATAGTCGGCTAACGCCTGCTGCAACTCCAGGCAGCCGCCGTGGCTGGAGTAGCTCAGCGCCTCCACCGGCATACGGCGGCTAAGCCGCAGGTGGATCTTGCGCCAGATGTCGTGCGGCATATGGCTGACATCCGGCACTCCGGGCATAAACGCCCCCCACTGATGCGGCCCGGCCCCGCTACGCGTCAGCAGCCGTGAACCACGGCTGGAGAAGCGCACAAAGTTGAACGGCTTGCCGGCGCTGACCGGTAATTCATCGGTTTCCGGCACCGCTTCCGGCAGTGAGTCGCTGACGAAGGTACCACTTCCGGTGCGCGTCTGCAGATAGCCCTCGGACTGCAGCTGCTCGTAGGCTGCCAGCACGGTATTACGTGAGACCGACAGCTCGCGCGCAAGGTCGCGCGTGGCGGGCAGGCGGCTGCCGGTGGCAATGGATCCATCCTGAATCGCACACTGCAGCACGTCGTACAAACGTTTGCCCAGCGCCCCATTAGGGTTCCGGGCTAAGCGGTGTGCAAGCAGGTCTCCGAGTAACGTTCGCAAAATTGGTTCCTTGAAATAAAAAAAACTGGATCTGGTTTATAAACCCCCGAAAAAGCTACAAAACAGGGAGAGCTGAGAATGTGTGAAGTTTATACCTAAAATTTGACGAGGTAACACCATGAGTCACAGTGAAGTACAACAGCGCCGTCTGAATGCCACACCGCGCGGTGTCGGTGTGATGTGTGATTTCTTCGCCGCTAAGGCTGAAAATGCTACGCTGTGGGACCATCAGGGCCGCGAATATATCGACTTCACCGCCGGGATCGCCGTGCTCAACACCGGCCACCGGCACCCAAAAGTGATGGCCGCCGTCAGCCAACAGCTTGAGTGCTTCACCCATACCGCGTACCAGGTGATCCCCTACGAGAACTACATCGCTCTGGCCGAACAGCTTAATGCCCGGGTTCCTGTCAGCGGTCCGTGCAAAACCACCTTCTTCTCCAGCGGTGCCGAAGCGGTAGAAAATGCGGTGAAAATTGCCCGCGCTGCCACCGGTCGCCCTGGCGTTATTGCTTTCACCGGCGCATTCCATGGCCGCACGCTGATGACCATGGGCCTGACCGGTAAAGTCACGCCGTACAAAACCGGCTTCGGTCCCTTCCCCGGCTCCGTATTCCACGCCCGCTATCCGAACGCGCTGCACGGCTACAGCGTAGATGATGCACTGGAGAGCCTGGAAACGCTGTTCAAATGTGATATCAGCCCGCAGCAGGTCGCGGCAATCATTTATGAGCCAATTCAGGGCGAAGGCGGTTTTAACATCGCCCCCGCCGAGTTTGTCAGCGCCCTGCGTAAGCTGTGTGACCAGCACGGCATCCTGCTGATTGCCGATGAGATCCAGAGCGGTTTTGCCCGCACCGGCAAGCTGTTTGCCAGTGAATACTATGAAGTAAAACCCGATCTGATGACCATGGCGAAAAGCCTTGGCGGCGGTCTGCCTATCTCTGCCGTCTCCGGCCGCGCTGCGGTGATGGATGCGCCAGAACCCGGTGGTCTGGGCGGCACTTACGCCGGTAACCCGCTAGCGGTGGCGGCCTCGCTGGCGGTGTTAGAGGTGATCGAAGAAGAGCAGCTGTGCGCCCGCGCGCTGCGCCTCGGCGCTGAGCTGGTCGAAACGCTGAATAGCAGCAACAACCCGGCGCTGGTCGAAGTCCGCGCGCGCGGTTCCATGGTGGCCGCCGAATTTAACGACCCTGCCACCGGTAAACCGTCCGCAGAGATTGCGCGCAGCATCCAGCAGCGTGCGCTCGAGCAGGGCCTGATCCTGCTGACCTGCGGCGTGCACGGCAACGTCATCCGCTTCCTCTACCCGCTGACGATCCCAGACGCACAGTTCAAAAGCGCGCTCGCACTGCTCTCTACTTTATTACGTGGCTGATTGATTTCGCCCGGCCACAGGGAAGTGGCATAGAAACTGCATATAAAACATTAATAATCAGGAGTTTGGCATGGTAAAGACATTAGCTGCACTGATTCTCGCGACGTTCACACTCCAGGCGCAGGCGGAAAGCCTGACGGTGATTTCGTTCGGCGGCACCAATAAAGATGCACAGGACAAAGCCTTCTACAAACCGTTTACCGCCGCAGGCAAAGGCACCCTCGAAGCGGGTGAATATAACGGCGAAATGGCGCGCATTCGTGCGATGGTCGAAACAGGTCAGATCGGCTGGGATGTGGTGGAGCTGGAAACCCCGGAACTGCAGCGCGGCTGTGAAGAGGGTCTGTTTGAGACGCTGGACTGGAATAAGCTGGGCAAGAAGTCGGACTTTATTCCTGCTGCGGTGACCGAGTGCGGCGCGGGCATTTTCGTCTGGTCAACCGTGCTGACCTATGACGCCGACAAGCTGAAAAAAGGGCCAGCCAGCTGGGCAGATTTCTGGAACGTGAAGGCGTTCCCGGGCAAACGTGCCCTGCGTAAGAGCGCGAAATATACCCTGGAAATTGCGCTGATGGCCGACGGCGTGAAGCGGGAAGAAGTGTATAAAGTGCTGGCCACTCCGGCTGGCGTTGAGCGCGCCTTCAAGAAACTGGACCAGCTGAAGCCAAATATTCAGTGGTGGGAATCCGGCGCGCAGCCGCTGCAGTGGCTGGTATCCGGCGACGTGGTGATGAGCTCCGCCTATAACGGCCGCATCGGCGCCGCGCAGGATGAAGGCCACAACTTCAGGATCGTCTGGGACAACGCGCTGTATGACCTCGACAACTGGGCGATCGTTAAAGGGTCGAAGCACAAGGCGCTGGCGGAGCAGTTTATTGCCTTTGCCAACCAGCCTGAAAACCAGAAGGTGTTTGCCGAGAACATTCCTTACGGCCCTACCAACCTGAATACCAGCAAACTGCTGGATCCGGCGCGGCTGAGCAAACTGCCGACGGCACCGGAAAACCTTGCCGTTTCCATGCAGATCAACAGCGAATTCTGGCTCGAGCACGGTGAAGACCTGGAGCAGCGTTTTAACGCCTGGGCGGCAAAATAATACCCTGCGGGCGGACCGCAACAAAAAGTCCGCCCCTACTGTAGGGGCGACACCCCGTTGCCAGATATCTTTCAGGAGACAGCAATGAGTCATACCGTAATGGAAACCCCCACCCCTTCGGCCCCAGCCGGGGTGTCGCTAACCCAGCGCCTGCGTCAGGTCGACGGTACTAAAACCCGCCGCTCCCTGCTGCTGATTGCGCCGCTGCTGATTTTCGTGGTGCTCTGTTTCCTGTTTCCAATTGCCTCCATCCTGAGCAAAAGCGTTGAGAATCCGGAATTCCACGACGCTCTCCCGCAGACTTCCCGTGCGCTTGAGCAGTGGTCGGGGAAAAACCTGCCGGATGAAGCGCTGTACGCCACGCTGGGCAAGGAGCTGATCGCCGCACGTGAAAGCGGGCAAATTGCTGCCGTGGCTAAACGCCTGAGCTATGAAAACGCGGCTTTCCGCCGCCTGATCGTCACCGCGCCACGGCAGGTGCCGGAATCGGGCATGGGGGTTAAAGACGCGCTGATTGCCAAACAGCCTTTGTGGGGCGAGCTCTCCACCTGGCAAACGCTCAAGCGCGTCTCCAGCCCGGTGACCAGCTATTACCTGCTGTCGGTGTTTGACCGTAAAATTGATGTGCAAAGCGGTGACGTTAAGGCCCTGCCCGCCGACCAGGCGCTGTATGTCAATGTGCTGCTGCGCACGCTGTGGATGGCAACCGTGGTAACGCTGCTGTGCGTGGGCATTGGCTATCCGCTGGCTTACTGGCTGGCAAAACAGCCATCAAACCGCGCCAACCTGCTGATGATTCTGGTACTGCTACCGTTCTGGACCTCGCTGATTGTCCGCACCGCCAGCTGGATCGTGCTGCTACAGTCCGGCGGATTGATCAACCGGGCGCTGATGGCGGTCGGCATCATCGATCATCCGCTCACGCTGGTATTTAACCGCGTCGGGGTGTTCATCTCCATGACCCACATCCTGCTGCCATTTATTGTGCTGCCGCTGTACGCGGTGATGAAGGGGATTTCACCAAGCTACGTGCGTGCTGCGGTATCGCTTGGGGCTCATCCGTTTCTTGCCTTCTGGCGCGTCTATGTGCCGCAGACCTGGGCCGGGATTGCTGCCGGAGCGCTGCTGGTGTTTATGATGGCGATTGGCTACTACGTGACCCCTGCCCTGCTGGGCGGCCCGGATGACCAGATGGTCAGCTATTTCGTCGCCTTCTTTACTAACAGCACCATGAACTGGGGCATGGCCGCCGCACTCGGCAGCCAGCTGCTGATCATTGTCATGCTCCTGTACATCGTATATATCCGCGTCACCCGCACCTCTGCCGAAGCGGCAGCTCACTAAGGAGATGATGATGAGACAACAGGGAACCCTGATCCTGCGCTTGTGGAAAGGTCTGTTCAATTTCTACAGCGCTGCCGTACTGCTGTTTTTAATTGTGCCGGTGCTGGTGATAGTGCCGCTCTCCTTTAATGCCAGTTCATTTCTCAGCTACCCGCTGAGCGGCTTTTCGCTGCGCTGGTATCAGACCTTCTTTCATTCGCAGGAGTGGCTGAGCGCGTTGGGCAACAGCCTGATTATTGCCCCTCTGGCCACCCTGCTGGCGACGGTGCTGGGCGTGCTGGCGTCGATGGGGCTGGTGCGCGGTGAGTTTCGCGGCAAAGGACTGGTGATGGCGATTATCATTTCGCCGATGGTTGCGCCGGTGGTGATCATCGCAGTGGGAATGTTCTTCTTCTTCGCCAGGCTGTCGCTGCTCAACAGTTATCTCGGTCTGGTTCTGGCCCATGCGCTGCTGGGGGTGCCCTTTGTGGTGATCACCGTGGTGGCGGTGCTGAAGAGCTACGATACTAACCTGTCACGCGCGGCGGCCAGCCTGGGCGCATCGCCGTTCCTGACATTCCGCAAGGTAACGCTGCCGCTGATTGCCCCCGGAGTGTTTTCCGGTGCGCTATTTGCCTTTGCTGCCTCGTTCGATGAAGTGGTGGTCACGCTGTTCCTTGCCAGCCCCGCCCAGCGCACGCTGCCGATCCAGATGTTTGCCGGGATCCGGGAAAACCTTGATCCCACCATCGCTGCCGCGGCCAGCCTGATGATTGGCGCATCGCTGATCCTGTTAATCGTGATGGAAATTTTACGCCGCCGTGGGGAAAAAATGCGTCAGCCCGCGCAGGCCTGAACAATAGGTTGTATTAAACAGTACCGGGGTAATTCAAATACGCTCTCGCAAACAGGTATTTGAATTACCCTTTAATGCTTATTGATTAAACGCTAAACATTAAAAATGTTCCGTATTCGCTAGTCTGCTTTTGCAATAATTCCAATAAATTTATTTTCTGGTGGAAATCACTTCTCGTGACTAACCTTACTTCGAACGCATCAGGACTTGCGTTCACTTGAATAACTGTCAAAGCAAGGTTCAATTAGCAACCAGAGATTAATCAAAGGAATAATGTTATGAGCGAAAACTTTACTCAACCGGTTTATCGTGAAAATTACACTGGCGTACCATTAAAACGTATTTCATGGAGCGCTGTTTTTGCCGGCGTTATTTTGTCGATTGTCATCTATCTGCTGCTTTCGATATTAGGCACCGCTATTGGTACAACCACTATCGACCCGCTGAAGGAGCAAAATCCACTGGATGGATTGGGTAAAGGCGCGCTGATTTGGAGCGGGCTGAGTATGCTGATTTCCATAGCGGTTGGCGCCTTCGTCAGCGGCAGACTGGCACAGCGTGAAGGCGCGCTGCAC
This sequence comes from Erwinia sp. V90_4, assembly GCF_029967685.1. Taxonomy (NCBI): domain Bacteria; kingdom Pseudomonadati; phylum Pseudomonadota; class Gammaproteobacteria; order Enterobacterales; family Erwiniaceae; genus Erwinia; species Erwinia sp. V90_4. The sequence goes on from NZ_JASCAQ010000041.1 coordinate 162,253, forward strand.
GGTATTTTGATGTGGGCAGTTAACACGCTGATCTGCGTCTGGCTTGTGGTCTCTGTACTGAGTTCAGCAGTGAGCGGCACCGCAAGCGTGATCGGTTCCGGTTTTAATTTGATGGGACAAGGTATTTCTGCCGTCGCCCCGTCGGTCACCCAGGCAGCCAAAGATAAACTGAAAGAGAGCAATATCGATCTGGGTAATGTTCAGAACGAGCTGGAAAAAACGCTGCGTCAAACCGGCAAGCCGGAGTTGCAGCCTGAGAATCTTAAAAACGATGCCCAGGGCGAAGCGAATAATGCGCAAAATCAGGCGCAGGATACCGCAAATCATCCGCAAACCGCGGACAGTGATTTAAGCAACTGGTTTAAAGGTGTGGTTGAACGTAATCAGGCTACCCTGCAGGCCGCCGACGTTGATGCGCTGAAAAATATTATTAAAGCGCGTACCGGGAAAAGCGATCAGGAAGTGGACCAAATGGTCGCTCAGGTACAGAAAAGCTATGAGCAGGCTTATCAAAAGTATCAGCAGCTGAAAGCAGAAGCCGAGCAGAAAGCGCGTGAGGCAGCCGAGAAGGCGGCCGCGGCGACGGCAAAAGCCAGCTGGTATCTGTTACTGATCCTGCTGGTGCAAGCGGTTATCGCGGGCGTGGTGGGTAAAATTGGCCGTAATACTCAGCCGGAAACTAAAGTGCTGAATTAATCGCAATTGCTGCCAGTTAATGAACAGGGATGCACAGTGATGTGCATCCCTTTTTATTAGAAAGTGCCTGACTCGTTGTTACGCGTCAGCCACAGCGACAGCGCTTTCAGCGAGTCGTTGGTGAATTCGTCACAGCGGGCGGTAATCTCTTCCGGCGTCATCCAGAAAATCTCATCCACTTCCTCTTCCTGCATGGCGAACGGGCCATGAGAAACGCAGCTGAACAGCCCGCCCCATACGCGGCAGTGCTCATCCTCGTAGTAGAAATGGCCGTGCTCGGCAAACGGCACCGCCGCGATGCCCAGCTCCTCTTCCGCTTCACGGCGCGCGGAGGCCAGCATCTCCTCACCGCTCTGCACCACGCCACCGGCCGTGGCATCTAACATGCCCGGCATAAAGTCTTTAATTTCTGTGCGGCGCTGTACCAGAATTTTACCCCTGCCATCGTGAACCACGATGTAGGTTGCGCGATGGCGCAAACACTGCGCTCGCATCTGCGCACGGCTGGATTGTGCAATAACCTCGTTATCTTCGTTAACGATATCCACCCACTCCGTGCCCTGATCTTGCTCCACCATCCGTAACCCTTTTATTGTTCTGGCGCCTGGCGCTCAGTTGAATCAAACGTTTTTACGCGCCTTCGCGCTGCGCTTAAATTAATGTTTAACGCCGTATGACGCAATCATCAATTTGTGCTCATCCCGCACTCTGCTGTTTTTGACGACTCGGCAAGCCACAGCTGCACCGAAGCACGCTGCCACTGGAAATGGGCGTAGTCAGCCAGCCGCTGCGGCAGCGGGTCATCATGCAGAGCCAGGCGGTTCAGCATCACGGCCAGATCGGTGTCGGCAATCGACCACTCGCCAAACAGATTCTGCTGGCCTTCCGGCAGCATGCGATCGGCAGCAGCGATAAGCCTGGCGGCTGACTGCTGCGCCGCTTCATCCAGCGCGGCAAAACGCTTACCGGCAAACAGCACCTCGGTCGGACGCTGCTGGCGAATGGGCATAAAGTCGCTGCGCAGCCACGCCTGGATTTCACGCGCTTTGGCGCGCTTTTCAATGTCACGCGGATAAAGGCGCTCATATTCCGGTGCCGGAAAACGGTCTTCCAGATACTCAGTAATCGCTGAAGACTCAGAGAGCTGGAAACCGTCTACCGCAAGGGTGGGAACGCGGCGGGTGAGCGACACTTCGCCATAGGCTGGCTGCTGATGCTCCTGGCTGGCAAGGTCGACACGCTTCAGCGTAAAAGGAATGCCTTTTTCACTGAGGGCAACGTAAACCGACATGACATAGGGGCTGAAGAAATTGGCATCTGACCATAAAACGAGAGTGGGATTACTCATCCGGACGTCCTCTGACGTTCATCAACTTGAACCTCCTGTTTAGCTGTTTTTTAGCCTAAAGGCAATCACCTGAACAGCTTCCTGCTGGTTTTCAGAAACGCTTACCATCGCGGCCTGACGCGGCATCGCTCACACGCAAACTCGCTAACTTCACCTATGCTAAACACAGGATGTGGATACCCATCACTTTGAAGGAAAACAACATGCATATATTGATCACTGGCGGCACCGGGCTGATTGGCCGACCGCTGACGGCACGCCTGCTGCAGGCCGGTCACCAGGTTAGCGTGGTGACGCGCGATGTCGCCGCCGCCCGCCACCTGCTGGGCGAACAGGTTAATCTGTGGTCGGGGCTGGACCAGCAGCGCGATCTGAACGGTATTGATGCGGTGATTAACCTGGCCGGGGAGCCGATTGCTGATAAGCGCTGGAATGAGGCACAAAAGCGCCAGCTGTGCGACAGCCGCTGGCTGCTGACCGAACGTCTGGTCGCGCTGATTCAAGCCAGCAGCGAGCCGCCTGCCCTGCTCATTTCCGGTTCCGCCACTGGCTTCTATGGTGATGCCGGCGAAGTGGTGCTGACCGAGGACGATCCGGGCCATAACGAGTTCACCCACCGGCTTTGTGCAGGCTGGGAGCAGCGAGCACTGCGCGCGGAAAGCGAACGCACCCGCGTCTGCCTGCTGCGCACCGGCGTGGTGCTGGCAAAACAGGGCGGTGCGCTGGCAAAAATGAAGCTGCCGTTTAAGCTGGGCATTGGCGGGCCGCTCGGTAACGGTAAGCAGTATATGCCGTGGATCCATCTGGAAGACGCCCTGAACGGCATCATCTGGCTGCTGGAACATCCGCAGCTCAGCGGGCCGTTTAACCTGGTGGCACCTTATGCGGTTCGCAACGAGCAGTTCGCCGCCGCGCTCGGCCATGCCCTGCATCGTCCGGCGTTTATGCGCACGCCTGCCGCCGCCATCAAGCTGATGATGGGCGAATCGGCGGTGCTGGTATTAGGCGGGCAGCATGTTATCCCGCAGCGGCTGGAGGCCTCGGGATTCAGTTTTAAATGGTATGAGTTAGATAAAGCGTTAGCGGATGTGGTGTAAACAACTGCGTAGGGGCCAGGCATGCCTGGCCCTACCGAATATTACTTTAACGCGCCAGACAAAAACTGCTGCAGGCGGCCGCTCTTCGGGTTGTTAAACAACTCTTCAGGCGCGCCCTCCTCCTCGATTTTCCCCTGATGCAGGAAAATCACATGGCTGGAAACGTGGCGGGCGAACTCCATCTCGTGAGTCACCACCACCATGGTTTTGCCCTCTTCCGCCAGTTTCTGCATGATGCGCAACACTTCGCCCACCAGTTCAGGATCCAGCGCGGAGGTCGGTTCATCAAACAGCAGCACTTCTGGCTCCATTGCCAGCGCACGCGCGATGGAAACGCGCTGCTGCTGACCGCCGGAGAGATGCACCGGATATTTTGCCCGCGCCCGCTCATCAATCCCCACCTTATCCAGATAGCGAATGGCGCGCTCACGCGCTTCACTCTTGCTCAGGCCCAGCACCTGGATCGGGGCTTCCATCACGTTCTCCAGCACTGTCATATGGCTCCAGAGATTAAAGTGCTGGAATACCATCGTCAGGCGGGTTCGCAGCATGCGCAGCTGCTCTTTGTTGGAAACTTTCAGCTGGCCGTCGGTATCGCGCACCAGGTTAATACTCTCATTGTTGACAGAAATTGTGCCTTCACTCGGCTTTTCAAGGAAGTTGATGCAGCGCAGGAAGGTACTTTTCCCGGAACCGGACGAGCCGATAATGCTGATCACATCGCCCGCGTTCGCCTGCAGAGAGACGCCCTTCAGCACTTCATGCTCACCGTAACGCTTGTGCAGTTCGGTGACGTTTAATTTATTCTCAGCCATAGTGTCACTCAATGTGAAGATGAAGGTTTAACGTGCGCCAGCCAGCGTTTTTCCGCTTTACGGAACAGACTAATCAACACATAGGAAATAATCAGATACAGCACCGCAGCAATACCGAACGCGACAAACGGCTGGTAGGTTGCGGAATTAATGTCGCGCGCCACCTTGAGCAGGTCCGGCACCGTGGCGGTAAACGCCAGCGCCGTCGAGTGCAGCATCAGAATCACTTCGTTGCTGTAAGCCGGTAGCGCGGTGCGCAGCGCCGCAGGCATGATAATGCAGCGGTACAGCTTGAAGGTGGAGAAACCGTAAGCGCGTGCGGCCTCAATCTCACCGTGCGGCACCGAGCGGATCGCCCCGGCAAAAATCTCGGTGGTATAGGCACAGGTATTCAGCGTCAGCGCCAGCAGCGTACAGTTCAGTCCGCTGCGGAAGAAGGCATTCAGTAGCTCGGTGCCTTTCACAATCTCCAGCGTGTACATGCCGGAATAAAACACCAGCAGCTGCACATACAGCGGGGTACCGCGAAACACATAGGTAAACAGCCACACCGGGAAACGGATCGCTTTAATTGGCGAAACGCGGGCAATGGACAACAGCACGGCCAGACAGCCACCCAGCACCACGGAGATCACCAGCAGCCACAGCGTGATCGCCACGCCGGAAAAGCGATAACCGTCGGTCCACAGCAGGGCTTTCCAGTATTCCTGAATAATTTCGATCATAAGTCAGCCCTTTTCACGCCTACCGTATAACGGCGTTCCAGCCACCACAGCACGCCGTTGGAGAGCGTGGTAAAAATCAGATAGATCACGCCCGCGACCACGGCGAAGTAGAACGGCTGCCAGGTCGATTTCCCGGCCAGCTGCGTGGCCTTCACGACATCTTCCAACCCCAGCAGCGACACCAGCGCGGTGGCCTTCAGGATAACCTGCCAGTTGTTGCCAATGCCCGGCAGCGCGTAGCGCATCATGCCTGGGAAAAGGATGCGGCGGAAGGTCTGGGATGAGGTAAAACCAAAGGCGGTCGCCGCTTCAATCTGCCCTTTCGGTACGGCCATATAGGCCCCGCGGAAGGTCTCAGTGAAGTAAGCTCCGTAGATAAAGCCGAGGGTGATGATCCCGGCAACCATCGGGTCAATGTCGAACTGCGACAGACCCAGGAAATCGGTAATCTGGTTAAGGATAATTTGCAGACCGTAAAAGATCAGCAGCATCAGAACCAAATCAGGCACGCCACGGATCAGCGTAGTGTAGCCTTCAAATACAGCCACCAGTGGGCGACTGCTGGAAAGTTTGGCCCCGGCGCCAATTAAACCCAGTACGACGGCAACCACCAGAGAGCTGACTGCCAGCTCGAGGGTGACCATAGCACCTTTAAAAATGACTTCAGAGTAGCCATACAGCATAAGCAATATCCTGTCGTTCTACCGTCATAGTTCAAGCCGCAGATGCGTTGTCTGCTGCTCGAGCTATTCAGGTATATATCATCATTTTGCGGGCAGTAGCCCCACCGTGCCAGACGGTGGGGCCTGCAGACAGGTTTTTACTTAACCGCCGTACACATCAAAATCGAAATATTTTTTCGCTAATTTGTCGTAGGTGCCATCTTTACGCATTTCGTCGAATGCTTTATCGATAGCGGCTTTCAGCGCTGGGTCATCTTTACGCATGCCCATACCGGTACCAACGCCGAAGATCTTCTCATCTTTTACCGCCGGGCCGGCAAACGCATATTCCTTACCGGCTGGCTGCTTGAGGAAGCCTTCGCTGGCGGCAACTTCATCCTGGAAAGCGGCATCGATGCGGCCCGCCGTCAGATCCTGATACACCAGGTCCTGGTTCGCGTACGGGGTCACAGTAATGCCTTTAGGACGCCAGTTGTCGTTGGCGTAGGTTTCCTGCGTGGTGCCCTGCAGCAGCCCGATGGTTTTACCTTTCAGCGACTCCAGCGTTGGCTGAATTTTCGACCCTTTAGGCGCGATCAGACGTGAGTTTGCCGCGTAAAGTTTTTCTGAGAAGGCGATCTCCTGCTGACGCTTTTCGGTAATCGACAGAGAAGAGATGATCGCGTCAATTTTTTTCGCTTTCAGCGAAGGGATCAGCGCATCAAAATCACTTTCCACGAAAGTACATTTGGTTTCCATGCGCTTACAGATTTCGTTGGCCAGATCGATATCAAAGCCTACCAGCTGCCCCTGCGCATTCTTCATTTCGAACGGTGCATAGGTCGGGTCGGTGCCGATACGCAGCGTTTTTGGGCCAGCTGCAAATGCGCTGCCCGCAGCCAGTGTTGCCATCAACAGGGAGAGAACCAGGACCTGCTTTTTCATAAATTACCCTCGAGTTTCAGTATTATTATGTGGTTCGTGATGTGTCTGCGCGGTACGTTGAAAACAGCTTCACCCCTTACTGATAGCAGATTCCGTGCCACATTTTGTGGCAAGGCCCTGTTTATATTACGCAAGGTAAAAGCACCGCGATTACTCAGTTTGCAGGAAAATGTATAGCAGGTTTGTGAGCGGCAGGAAGCAACTATGTTTCATATTGGTGCACAACTTGCACGAAAAGCGATTCAGCACCAACATTTGCACTTAATCAGTGCAGCCCGTTGGCGCTATGCACCTTGCCAGCGCGTAAACAGATCGTTGTCCAACTCAATATCAAACTGGTCGATTACGCGGTTTACCGTCTGGTCAACGATGTCCATCACGCTCTGCGGACGATGATAAAAAGCCGGCACCGGCGGCATAATAATCGCCCCCAGTTCAGCGGCCGTGGTCATCATGCGCAAATGGCCGAGATGCAGCGGGGTCTCGCGCACGCACAGCACCAGACGGCGACGCTCTTTCAGCACCACATCCGCCGCGCGCGTTAGCAGGCCGTCGCTATAGCTGTGAACGATCCCGGAAAGGGTTTTCATTGAGCACGGCAGAATAGCCATGCCGTCGGTTTTGTATGAGCCGGAAGAGATACTGGCGGCGATATCACGCACGTCATGCACCACATCGGCCAGCGCCTGAACCTCGCGCACGGTGTAATCACTCTCCAGCGCCAGCGTCTGACGCGCGGCCTGGCTCATTATCAGATGGGTCTCTACCCCGCTCACCTGCTGCAAAATTTGCAGCGTGCGGATGCCATAAATCACCCCGCTGGCGCCAGAGATACCAATAATGAGTCGCTTCATAAAAATCCTTAAAAAAAAATGGGCCGGAATCACTTCCGGCCCATCTTAGCGTATTTACCCGGGCTTAGCCTTCGTTATGCATTTCCAGGTTCTCAACTTCGTTCTGACGCTGCATCGCCTTCGCATCGTCATTACGCAGCGACTGCAGATACTCCAGGTATTGCTGATCGACGTCTTTGGTAACGTAGATACCGTCAAATACCGAGCATTCAAACTGGGCAATATCGGGGTTCTCTTCACGCACCGCTTCGATCAGGTCGCTCAGATCCTGGAAGATCAGCGCATCAGCACCAATCAGCTGGCGGATCTCTTCCACTTCACGTCCGTGAGCAATCAGCTCAGTGGCACTCGGCATATCGATACCGTAAACGTTCGGGAAGCGAATTTCCGGGGCCGCAGAGGCGAGGTAAACTTTTTTCGCCCCGGCTTCACGCGCCATCTCGATGATCTGCTCACAGGTGGTGCCGCGCACGATGGAGTCATCCACCAGCAGCACGTTTTTACCGCGGAACTCAGCACGGTTAGCGTTCAGCTTGCGGCGAACCGCACTGCGGCGCAGGTGCTGGCCCGGCATGATAAAGGTGCGGCCTACGTAGCGGTTTTTCACAAAACCCTGACGGTAGGGCTTATCGAGAATACGCGCCATCTCCAGCGCGATATCGCAGGAGGTTTCCGGAATGGGGATAACCACATCGATGTCGAGATCTTCCCACTCGCGGGCGATTTTCGCCCCCAGCTTGGTACCCATGCGCACGCGGGCGCTGTACACGGAGATCTTATCAAGGAAAGAGTCCGGGCGCGCAAAGTAGACATACTCGAACAGGCACGGATTGTATTTCGGGTTCTCCGCGCACTGGCGGGTGAACAGCTGACCTTTTTCGGTGACGTACACCGCTTCGCCAGGTGCCACATCGCGCAGGAACTCAAAGCCTAAAGTATCCAGCGCCACGCTTTCGGAAGCGACCATATACTCGGTGCGGCCGTCGGCCATGCCGCGTTTCCCGATAACCAGCGGGCGGATGCCGTTCGGGTCACGGAATGCCACCAGGCCATGACCAATGATCATCGCCACACAGGCATAAGCCCCGCGCACCTTCTGGTGAACGGCAGCAATGGCGGAGAAGATGTTTTCGGCTTCCAGCGGGTAGTGCTGAAAGCGGTCCACTTCCTGCGCAAAGATGTTCAGCAGGATTTCGGAATCCGACGTGGTATTCACATGACGGCGGCCACTTTCGAACAGCGCCTTGCGCAGCTCGTGGGCGTTGGTCAGGTTGCCGTTGTGGGCAAGGGTAATACCGTAAGGGGAGTTCACATAGAAAGGCTGGGCTTCAGAAGCACTGGAGCTTCCTGCCGTTGGGTAGCGCACGTGGCCAATACCCATATTGCCCTGCATACGCTGCATGTGGCGGGCTTCAAATACATCGCTGACCAGGCCGTTTGCTTTACGCAGACGGAAGCAATTCAATGCATCAATGGTAACGATGCCGGCGGCATCCTGCCCACGGTGCTGAAGCACCGTTAACGCATCATAAATCGACTGGTTGACCGGCATGAATCCGGCGATCCCGACAATACCGCACATAGTGACATTTCCTCATAAGCCGCAACCCCAGTGCGATTACTGGGGCAAAAAACTCGACGTGCTTTTCAGGTAATCAAAAAACCACCTGATGATGTAACTGAACTGGGGAATAAGCTGAGACTGCTGCCAGTCCGGGCTTTTGGAAAAACCGGTGAAAGTATCAAGGAAGAACAGCATCGCTGAAACAATCAGCACACCACGTAATGCCCCGAAACAGACTCCAAGTACTCTGTCGGTACCCGACAGGCCGGTTTTTTCAACCAGCGACCCGATCACATAGTTGACGATTGCCCCGACAATCAGCGTGGCAATAAACAACACCGCAATGGCGATTCCATTTCGAACCAGTTCGTCTTCAAATCCTGTAAACCAGACGGCAAGGAAGGAGTAGTAATGACTGGCGACAAAAAATGCGCAACCCCAGGTGACGAGAGAAAGAGCTTCCCGAACAAACCCACGGATCAGGCTGACAAGAGCCGAAAAACCAACAACCGCAATAATGACGTAATCTATCCAGACCATGAACTCTTCCAGTGACAATGCCCCTGAATCCAGCCATCCAGCTCGTTCGGGGCGAATTCTAACAGAAAAAGAAAACGTTTGCGTAGGGTTTTCCCACGTCGATTTAAATAATCGCCGACGTGGAAAAAATCTACAGACGGGCCACGATTTCGGCCGTCAGCACGCCGCAACGCAATACCTTGATTTGCCAGTATCATCACGTAGTACGCCCGGAACGACAGTGCTGCCGTTCCGGGCGTGAGACGATAAAAGCTATCGCAATCATAGCCCGTGCCATTGCTGCGCACGGGGGTCAACAACACTATCTGGCGCTGTAAGGCTTCACCACCCCGCCGAGGCCGGAGATGCTTTGCAGCTGGCTAACTGACGCCTGCATTTTCGCCTTGGAGGCATCCGGGCCGACGTAAATCCGGGTGATCTGCCCCTGCACCGGCGTTGAAGGCACGGTAAAGGCGCGATAGCCCGACAGACGTAGCTGGGCGACAATCTCATTCACCTTAGCGGCATTTTTCAGCGCGCCGAGCTGAACAACATAGGCCTGACCGCCTGGTGCGGCTTCCGCTGCCGGTGCTTCTTCTTTCGGCTGCGTTTTCTCAACTGGCTTCTCGACCGGTTTTTCTACCGCTTTCGGCTTCTCAACCGGCTTCGCTTTCTCAACCGGTTTTTCTACCGGTTTCTCTACCGGCTTCGGTTTCGCCAGCGGTTTCTCCACCACTTTCGGCGGCTGCTGCTGCACCGGCGGCGGCGTAACGACAGTCGGCTGATTGCGCGACTGCGGCACGGTGGAACCACTGTCCGCCTGTGAGGTATTTTCACTGCTGCCCGGTGCCGTGGCCGCTGCGCCTTGCGGCGGCTGAGCGGGCAACGACTGCGTGACAGGCGGTACGAGATCCGTTTCCTGCTGATCTTCCGGTTTCGGCACCAGCGGGATTGCGGCAAACTCTTCTTTGTAATGTTTTTTCTTACCATCGAGCACGCCGGGCAGCACGATCACACCCAGCGCGACAATGATGATGGTTCCGACTAAACGGTTCTGAAACTTACTGGCCACTGCCGTTCTCCGTTTCCATCGTTTCCATGACCTGCGCTACGGTGTGGAATGAACCACACACCAGCACAATATCCTGTTCTGCTGCCTGCTGCAGCGCCTGCTGATACGCCGCCGTCACCGAACTGAAGGCCTGCGCGCCCTCCAGATACGCCATCAGCTGCTCTGCGCTGGCACCGCGCGGGCCGTCAAGCGGCGCACAGTACCAGGCATCAACCTGGGGACGGAGGCAGGCCAGCGTACCGGCAATATCTTTGTCGTGCAGCATACCGACCACCGCATGGACCTTCCCGACGTGCGCTAATTCTGCCAGTCGGCCAGCCAGATAGGCCGCCGCATGGGGATTGTGCGCCACATCGAGGATCACCCGCGGTGACTCTGCCACCGTCTGAAAACGGCCCGGCAAAATGGCCTGATGCAGATGCGTGCGGATCACCGTTTCATCGACCTTCAGCCCGGAGGCACGCAGCGCGGCCAGCGCGGTGGCGGCATTGGGCAACGGCACCTGCGGCAGCGGTAACTGGTCGACGCGGCCCTGAGCATCCTGGAAAGACCAGCCTTGTGCGCTTGCCTGATATGACCAGTCACGATCGCGCTGGCTCAGCAGTGCGCCCTTCTCCGTCGCCACATCTGCAATGGTATGCGGCATATCCGGTTCACCGACAATGGCCGGTTTGCCGCCGCGGAACACGCCCGCTTTTTCGCGACCAATGCTTTCACGGTTCGGCCCCAGCCAGTCGGTATGATCCAGCGCAATGCTGGTGATCACGGCGACATCAGCATCCACGATGTTGGTGGCGTCAAGGCGCCCGCCGAGGCCAACTTCGAGGATCGCGACGTCCAGCTGCGCCTGCTTAAACAGCCACAGTGCCGACAGGGTGCCGTATTCAAAATAGGTTAACGAGGTTGCGCCACGCCCGGCTTCAATTGCCGCAAACGAAGCGGTGTGTGCCGACTCGGCCAGTTCTGCCCCCTGAATGCGCACGCGTTCGGTGTAGCGCACCAGGTGCGGGGAGCTGTATACGCCCACGCGAAAGCCTGCGGCCATCAGCACAGTTTCCAGAGTTCGGCAGGTGGTGCCTTTGCCATTCGTTCCGGCAACGGTGAAGACCATGGGGGCAGGTTTGAGCAGGTCGAGTGAGGTGGCAACGCGCTGGACACGATCCAGCCCAAGTTCGATAGCCTGAGAGTGTAAGTGCTCAAGATAATAAAGCCACGTGGCAAGAGGCGACGTGGCTTGAGGAAGATTATCCATGTGTCCCGTTCACAAAGTTACGGTTCATTGGTGAAAGGGACCCGTGGTCCCTTTCTCATCATCGATCAGGCCTCGGGGCTCTGTGGAACAGCAGCGGCTTCAGCGATCTCTTCTTCCTGCGGTGCAGGCAGATTCATGAACTTAGCCAGCAAGCAGGCCAGCTTGAAGCGCATCACCGGACGGCGCACGATCATGTCGATCGCACCCTTCTCGATCAGGAACTCACTGCGCTGGAAGCCCGGCGGCAGTTTTTCACGCACGGTCTGCTCAATCACGCGTGGGCCGGCAAAGCCGATCAGCGCTTTTGGTTCAGCGATGTTGAGGTCGCCCAGCATCGCGAAGCTGGCAGAAACCCCGCCCATGGTCGGGTCAGTCAGCACGGAGATATAGGGCAAACCACGCTCCTGCATCTTCGCCAGGGCTGCACTGGTTTTCGCCATCTGCATCAGCGACATCAGCGCTTCCTGCATACGCGCACCGCCTGAGGCCGAGAAGCAGATCATCGGGCAACCATCTTCCAGCGCCTGCTCAACGGCACGCACAAAGCGCGCGCCGACCACGGAACCCATTGAGCCGCCCATAAAGGAGAACTCAAACGCCGCAGCAACAACCGGCATCCCGTGCAGGGTGCCTTTCATCACGATCAGCGCGTCTTTTTCGTCGGTCTCTTTCTGAGCAGCGACTAAGCGATCTTTGTATTTTTTTGAATCCTTGAACTTGAGCAGATCTTTCGGTTCCAGCTCGCTGCCCAGTTCAGTCATTGAACCTTCATCCAGCACACTGTGCAGACGGTCGCGACCGTGCATACGCATGTGGTGGTCGCATTTCGGGCAGACTTCGAGATTGCGCTCCAGCTCGGCACGGTAAAGAACCTGCCCGCAGCTATCACACTTGGTCCAAACCCCTTCAGGAATGCTTGCTTTACGCGATGGGGCAGTTGTGCTCTTGTTGAGAATTCGTTCAATCCAGCTCATTGATGACCTTTCTGTTTGAACCTGGCCTTCTCTTGGGAAGTGCCAGTTTTTCTTTTCTACGTTGCCACGCCGGGCGGCAACGCAAACCATAAATTGTCGCTCATTAAACCATAACCGCCCGTCACTGTGGATAAAAATCTGGTAAGGGGGTGACAGTCTGATGATCTCTCATATTACTGTTTTTGCTGACGTGCCGCACGGCGATGACGCCATACTTCGATAACACCCGGCATAATGGACAGCAGGATAATCGCCACAATCAATAACTTAAGGTTCTCCTGCACCGCAGGCAGGTTTCCGAAGAAGTAACCCGCATAGGTAAACAGCAGCACCCACAGTAGCCCGCCCGCGACGTTGTACAGCGCAAAATGACGATAGGACATTTTGCCCATTCCAGCCACGAATGGCGCGAAAGTACGAACGATCGGCACGAAGCGCGCCAGAATAATCGTTTTACCGCCGTGGCGCTCGTAAAATTCATGGGTTTTATTGAGATAGCTGCGACGGAAGATTTTTGAGTTCGGGTTGCTGAACAGCTTATCGCCAAACAATCTGCCAATGGTGTAGTTAACCGCATCGCCGAGGATCGCCGCCACCACCATCAGCGCCACCATGGTGTGCACGTTCAGGTCATTGCCCGGCAGTGCGGCCAGCGCACCGGCAACAAACAGCAGGGAATCCCCCGGCAGGAACGGTGTCACCACCAGCCCGGTTTCGCAGAACAGGATCAGGAACAGAATGGCGTAAATCCAGATACCATACTGTGCCACCAGTTCCGCAAGGTGGACGTCGATATGCAGAATGAAGTCGACAACAAAACGAATCAATTCCATACAGGCTTCCTTTAATACTCCAGGCCAGGGTTAATCCCCGAGGAACAGTGGTCCCATCGGTGGACGGGGTAATTCAAAGCGTGCGGGATAATCCACGGCGACCAGATAAAGACCCTCGGCACGCGCGGTCGCTGCTGCCAGCGTTCGATCTTTCGCCGCCAGTAGCTTAGCCATCCAGCCTTCGGGCTGATTCCCGCAGCCAATTTCCATCAGGCTGCCCACGATATTGCGCACCATATGGTGCACAAAGGCGTTAGCTTTAATATCCACCACCACGTAAGCGCCAAAGCGGCTGACGTTGAGGTGCATCACGTAGCGCATTGGCGTGCGCGACTGGCACTGCACGGCGCGGAACGAGGTGAAGTCGTTCTCGCCCAGCAGGCACTGTCCGGCACGCTGCATTTTTTCCACATCCAGCGGATGGTAGAAGTGCGTGACGCCCCCCGACAGGATCGCCGGGCGCAGCCGCTGGTTGTAGATCACATAGCGGTAACGGCGCGCCGTGGCGCTGAAGCGGGCGTGAAAATCGTCCGCCACCGTTTTAACCCAACGCACCGCAATATCCGCCGGTAAGTTGGCGTTAGCGCCCAGCGTCCATGCGGCATCTTTACGCTGCGCGCTGGTCTCGAAATGCACCACCTGTCCGGTGCCGTGGACCCCGGCATCGGTGCGCCCGGCGCAGAACACCACCACCGGATGATCGGCCACTTTCGTCAGCGCCTTTTCCAGTTTTTCCTGCACGCTGCGAACTTCGTTCTGTTTTTGCCAGCCGTAATAGCGGCTGCCGTCATATTCAATGCCCAGCGCCAGCTTGGTCAGCGGCTGTGGCACAGTGCTGTCGGACATCAGTACAGATACTCCTGCACCAGTTTTTCAGCGGTTTTGATCGCCATCAGCGCGCCGCCAAAGCGTACGTTATCGGCCACCGACCAGAACTGTAACAGCTCGGCGATACCGTAATCGTTGCGCACGCAGCCAATGCTGAGATGCGCGCTGCCGGAGGCATCACCGACCTGAGTCGGGAAGTCATCTTCATCGGTCAGGTTGATATCTTCCGCCTGCTGCAGCGCTTCACGCGCCTCTTCGGCCGAGACCGGACGCAGGTTTTCAATATGCACAATCTGCGCGTTACCGTAGAACACCGGCGCCTGCACGGTGCTGACCGCGATAGGCAAACCGTCGTCCTGCAGCACTTTACGCACCTGATCCACCAGGCGGCGCTCCTGCGCGACGCTGCCTTCCGCATCAGCGACCAGCGGCAGCATGTTGAACGCCAGCTGGCGGCCGAAATACCCCTCTTCGGCCGGCAAACCGTTCAGCAGACGCGCACTTTCACCGGCCAGCGAATCCACCGCCGCTTTGCCGTGTGAAGAGGCGGCCAGCAGGTTGGTCACCTGCAAACGCCCGAGACCGGCGTTATCCACCAGCGGTTTGATGGCGCACAGCAGCTGGCTGGTTAATGCATCGGCCACGCTGATAATGTTGCGGTTGCGATAGTCGCCCAGCACCTGGGGATTGACGTCAGGCACCACCAGCGGAACGTCCGGCTCCAGCGCGAACAGGTCGCTGCTGTCGATCACCAGGCAGCCGGCGTTGGCCGCATCTTCCGCGTAACGTGCCGAGGCGTCACGCCCGGCGACAAAGAAGGCCAGCTGCGCCTGTGACCAGTCGAAGTCAGCCGCATCGGTGACCTGAACCGATTTGCCTTCATAGCGCAGTACTTCACCCGCGCTACGCTCGCTTGCCAGCGCGTATAACTCACCAACCGGGAACTGGCGTTCCGCCAGCAATTCCAGTAAAGCTGCCCCTACTGCGCCTGTCGCACCTAAAAGCGCGATATTCCAGCCGTCAGACATGTTGGTTTACTCCAGACAATGACACAAAAGTAGAAGACGATGACTTCATCGCCTTAAGATTCAGAAAAATCCCTTCATGAAACCGAGATTTTAAATGAGATGAATTAATAAAGACTTAATGGCTAAAGGCGTTGAAGCCCAGCCGGTTGAGCAGCGCTGCGGCCTCGGCGTTATCACACTCAACCTGCAGTGAAGACCATTCGCGGCGCTCCTGATAATTCTTACGCAGACGGTCGAATTCACCGGCTATCGCCGCGACGTGGCGCAGCGGTGCGTCATCGCGGCGCACATCATACACCAGATGCACCAGACGTTTTAGCGTTGCCTGATCGAGCGGGCCATGTAGCGTGATGCGGCCAAATTCCGGCGCCGGCAGCAGCGTATCCAGCGCCACCTGCTGCGGCTGGCCGATAAACTGCGTCCAGGCTTCAAATACCTGCGTGGTGCCGCGCGCTTTGCCTTCCAGCGTATACCCGGCAATGTGGGCGGTGGCGATATCCACCTTATCCAGCAGCGGCAGCGACAGTTCCGGCTCCGGCTCCCAGACGTCGAGCACCACGCTCAGGTCGTCGCGCTGCCCCAGCACTTTCAGCAGCGCCGCGTTATCCACTACCGGGCCACGGCAGGCGTTGATCAAAATAGTATTCGGCTTCAGCGCCAGCAGCAGGGCTTCATCGGCCATATGCAGGGTCTGATAGGGTCCCTGCTTGAACAGCGGAGTATGGAAGGTCAGGATATCGGCCTGCTCTACCAGCTCAGAGAGCGCAAGGAAATCACCTTCATCACCGCGATCGGCCCGCGGTGGATCGCACAGCAGCGTACGAATGCCCAGCGCTGCCAGCCGCGCCTGCAAGCGACCACCGACATTGCCCACGCCGACGATACCCACGGTGCGGTCCGCCAGCTGGAAACCATCACGCTCGGCCAGCAGCAGCAGTGCGGAGAAGACATATTCGACCACGGCGATGGCATTACAGCCGGGCGCGGCGGAGAACGCGATGCCCTGCTCGCCCAGGAACTCTTCGTCAATATGGTCGGTGCCCGCCGTGGCGGTGCCAACAAACTTCACCGACTTGCCCTTCAGTAGTTCAGCATTCACTTTGGTTACCGAACGCACCATCAAACCGTCCGCATCGTCCAGTTCGGCCTGCGGGATGGGGCGACCCGGCACGGCAACCACATCACCGGTGCGGCTAAACAGTTCGCGGGCGTACGGCATATTTTCATCAACGAGGATTTTCACAGTCTGATTCCAGTCGGCTGGGTGAGGGGCATTATTCTGCCACAAGCACAGCCGGGAGGCATCCTCAGACTGGTGAAGGGCGCGGCTTGCCGTGCCCGCTAACATCAGGCGCGGTTGCGATAGCGCTCCGGGGTGGTGCCCGACTGCTGCTGAAACATCACAATCAGCGCTGACGCCGAGCTGTACCCCAGGTCCAGCGCTACCTCCTGCACGCTTTTACCCTGCTCCAGCAGCGAAATAGCGTGCAAAAAACGCAGCCGCTGCCGCCATTCACTGAATGACATGCCAAGCAGCGCCTGGCAGCGCCGCGACAGAGTGCGCTCCGTGGTGTAAACCCGCTGGGCCCACTGTGCCAGCGTGGTGTTGTCCGCCGGGTTACGCTCCAGCGCCTGCAATACCGGCGCCAGCGCTTTATCCTGGGTAGAGGGCAGATAGCTCTGCTGGCTTTCCGCCTGCCGCAGCTGGTCGAGCAGCACCGCGCACAGCCGACGATCTTCAGCACTTTCCGGCACCAGCAGCTGGCGAGCAGCACACGCATCGATAATGGCATGTACCACCGGACTGACGCGCAGCAGGCAGGCACGCGGCGGCAGCGACGCACAATCCTCTGCGGCGATATTCAGCGTGCGAAAATGCGCCTGCTTGTGGTTATAGCTGGCATGCTGCTGCAAAGGGGGGATCCAGATCGGCAGATCGGGTGGCGTCAGCAGACGCTCGCCCTCCACCTGCATCTCCAGCACGTTACACTTGACGAAAATCACCTGGCCCCAGCGGTGCTGATGCGGCAGATATTCGGTACGCGCATTGGCCTGTTCATAGCGGAAAAACAACCGCAGCGCTTCAGCATCCGCCGGTGCGCTGTAGGTTAACTGCCGAATCATCTTGTCCGATTGCGTCATACTTTTGTCTGATTATGATTATCTGTTTCAAAACCGACAAGATTACACTGCTGCGCTTTCCCTGAACATAAGAGAACCCCGATGAATTTTCTGTTTCCCCTGTTTGCGGTGCTGATCTGGTCGATCAACGCCGTGGTCAGCAAGATGTCTGCCACGGCAATCGATCCCGCCGCCATCTCCTTCTACCGCTGGCTGCTGGCCCTGCTGGTGCTGGCACCGTTTGCCCTGCCCGGCGTCTGGCGCCATCGTCAGCAGGTGAAACAAAATGGCTGGAAGTTACTGGTGCTCGGGTTACTCGGCATGGTGCTGTATCAGAGCCTGGCCTATTATGCCGCTCACAGCGTCAGCGCGCTGTTTATGGGGATCCTCAATGCGCTGATCCCGCTGCTGACGGTGCTGTTAAGCCTGCTGCTGCTGCGCCTGGCTCCGACCGTCGGCATTCTGCTCGGCAGCCTGCTCTCCTTTTGCGGGCTGGTGTGGCTGGTCAGCCAGGGTAACCCTGCGCAGCTGCTGTCGCACGGGCTGGGTAAAGGTGAGCTGATGATGTTCGCCGCATCAGGTTCTTACGCGCTGTACGGCGTGCTCACCAAACGCTGGGCGCTGCCGCTGCCCAACTGGCAGAGCCTGTGGGTACAAATCTTCTTTGGCGTGCTACTCCTGACGCCGGGTTTTCTAATGGCGCCGGACGTCTCGCTCAATGCGCACAATATTCCGCTGGTACTGTTTGCCGGCATTCCTGCTTCGGTCATTGCACCGTTTTTGTGGATCCAGGGCGTGGCACGACTCGGAGCCAGCACCACCAGCATCTTTATGAATCTGGTGCCGATTTTTACCGCAATTATTGCCGTACTGTTCCTGCATGAGCAGCTGCATGCCTATCACTATATCGGCGGTGGGATAACAATTGTAGGCGTTGCTCTGGCTCAGCGCTTACGTATCCCATTGATATTTTGCAAAAAATAAAACTCCTTAAGATTATGTAGCTGCAGGATTTCTTTCCTGCAGCTGCTTCCATGAATCACTAAGATCATTCTGATATTTAAATAAATATTGCTAAAATAAACGCAATTATTTTTAATAAAAACATACCAACTCAAAGAAAATATAAATATTTATGTTATTTTGGAGCATTTACTATTTACCATTTTCACATAGCGACTAATCTTCTTAGCGATACAAGCATAGCCGAGCTGAGGAGTCGTTCACTATCGATATATCTAAAATCCGGAAATTCCCTCGTATTTTTATTCTCGAGGGTTGTAGGTGATTTCATCAAGGTTTTATTTTACTTGATTTAATTCAGCCAAGAAAAATTTAACAAAAATTCAGATTTAAAAATAAAGCATTGCTTATGATTATAAATGTTTAATAAATAAGTGGTATTTTCAAGTCAAAAGGAATTAAGCATGAAAAAGACATTACGGACCACCGCGCTGATTTCAGCGATAGCACTTTCTATCCCATCAGCAATGGCTTATGACGGAACAATCAAGTTTGTTGGTTTAATCTCCAACACCACTTGTAACATCAATATCAACGGGCGCGGCAGCAACACGACGATAAAATTTAATCCTATATCAGAAAACGCCCTTCCAAAAAAAGGGGCAGTTGCCAACGAAATGCCTTTCACCCTGGTATTAGATAACTGTAAGAATGCCACCAACTATGTCCGCGCATTATTTGAAAGCCCGCAAACGGATTACCGCACAGGTAACCTGATCAATAATGGGGATGCAGCCAACGTTCAGGTACAACTGCTGGATAAAACTCATCAGCCAATCAGACTGGGCGATGGTTCACAGTCCGATGGAGCCTCGTTCAAAATTATTGAGAACACAGCTACTCTGGACTATTTTGCGCGCTATTATGCTACTGGCGAAGTCACTGGAGGTAAAGTCGATACGCTGGTCCATTATTCATTAAACTATTTCTAACTCAACCACTCCGTTTTAAAGTGCAGGAGGAGCCCCCTGCACTTCATCGTGCATCCAGAATATAGAGCATCAATTATGCCAGTTGTAAAAAACCTTCCTTGTTCAGCATTGAAATATTGTATCTGTATGCTGTTAGCCACACAAACTCTGATGAGCCATGCTAATGTCATCATTAATAGTACGCGCGTGATTTACCCGCAAAATCAGCATGAAGTGAGTATTCAGTTAAGCAATGACAGCCCCCAACCTTCACTGATACAGGCATGGATTGACAACGGTGACCCAAATGCAAATTTTAACCAGATCTCCGTACCTTTTATATTGACTCCTCCCATCGTTCGTATTGAGCCACAGAGTGGTCAAACGTTAAGGCTGACCTGGACCGGAGGAAGTTTACCGCAGGACAGAGAATCGATTTTTTGGCTTAATATCCTCGATATTCCACCCAAAAAATCTGACTCAACGGATAGTAATATTTTGCAGATGGCGATCCGCAGCCGGATCAAAATTTTCTTTCGCCCACCCTCTTTCGATGAAAAAGGTGCAACAGGGGCATTTCAGTCACTGCGCTGGCAGCGCGCATCTGCATCCCCGGGCACCATGCTGACTATTTATAATCCATCAGGCTATTATATTAACATTGCAAGTATAATTATTGCCCACTATGGCAAGGAGATAACAAGCTTAAACGGGGAGATGATTGCACCACGCGGCTCAGCAGAATTCAAATTCACGCAACTTCCGGAAAAAATAGATAACACCACGTTGCGCTACGAAATATTTAATGACTACGGCAGCATTACGACGGTGAAAGCCGATAACAAAAAAAAATAGATCCAAGCCACATCACGCCTGATTGAGTTAAATATGGAGAGAATAGATGCTCAGGATAATTTTCACTGCCGCTCTTGTCTGGCTTCTCCGGCTTTTCAATTTCTTCTCGCGTAGTCTGTTACTTCTTGGATTACTGAGCATAGAAACTCATCAAAGACTTTTTGCCGCAACGGATGCAGGAATCGCTGTATTTGATGCTAATTTTTTACGTAATACTTCTGGTGAAAGCATTGATGTTTCACAGTTTAGTCGCGGTCATGCGTTACAGCCCGGTCGCTATGATGTCAATGTTGTGCTGAATGAAAGATCGATTAAACGATTAAAAGTGACGGTTAAAAAAGTTTCAAACCACACTGTTATCTGTATCACGCGCCCGCTGCTTAATTTATTACATATTAAAAGCAGTTACATTGACGACCAGCAGCTAAAAAAACTCGATACGACTGAAAGCTGTTTGAGTCTGGAACAGCTTATTCCTGCCGCAAGTGCCCATATCGACATCAGCACCTTGAGCATGGTAATCGCTATTCCGCAAGCGGCATTACAGCATCAGGCACAAAATGAAGTTGATCCTTCTTTGTGGGAACGAGGGGTTAATGCTCTTATTTTAAACTATAACGTTAATTACTATCAGTCAAAGCAGGATGGTAGCGCGTTTAACTCCTTTTATAACAGCAATAATATTGGCCTGAATATCCATGGTTTTAATTTCCGCCATCTGGGTTCACTGAACTGGCAAACTGAGAGCAGCACGCACTATCAAAACCTGCGCAATTATGTTGAGCGTGATATCAGTTCAATCCGGTCGCGCATTACTGTGGGAGACGCCGATACCAGCGGCAATCTTTTTGATAGCTTTTCATTCCGCGGCTTAACGCTGCGCAGCGTCGACGCCATGTTGCCAGATTCGCGGCGTGGCTATGCTCCAGCGATTAGAGGCGTGGCTCAGACCCATGCCCGCGTTAGCGTGCGGCAGAATAACGCGCTGCTGTATGAAACCACGGTCCCTCCGGGCCCCTTTAGCTTCGACGACCTTTATCCTATCGGCTACGGCGGCGACCTGGTGGTCACCATACGGGAATCCGATGGCCAGATAACGCAATTCATAGTGCCTTACGCTTCTATTCCCCAGCTGGTGCGTCAGGGAACAACACTGTTTAGCATTACCGCCGGTACGCTACGTGATATGAAGCTTTCCAATACGGAAACTGTCGCCCAGGCCACGCTGCAACGGGGGGTGAGTAACCATCTCACCCACTATGGCGGTGTCTTAGCCACGCGTAATTACCACGCTTTCCTGCTGGGCGGCGCTGTCGGCACCTCAATGGGGGCGCTGGCGCTGGATGTCAGCCAGGCACAAACGGTCAGCCGCAGTAGGCGCCTCTCAGGTCAAAGCTATCGAATGACCTACAGCAAAGAGTTTAATCAGAGCAGCAGTAGCGTATCTGTCGCCGCCTGGCGCTTCTCATCTTCCGGTTATCTGGGCCTGAATGATGCGATGCACTGGATAGATAACCGGCGGCGTAACGTCCCCTCTTCCTGCGATGATGCAAAGCAGGCGCAGCGTAGCCGTCTCTCCATCAGCCTTTCACAGACTCTGCCTGAAAGCTGGGGGCAAATGTATCTGACTGCAATCAGGCAGAATTACTGGCGCAATAATGGCAATGACAACCAGCTTCAGGCGGGATACAGCAATGCGTTTCGCTCGCTGAGTTGGTCACTCTCGGTAAACCGCTTGAGTTCACGCGATGGGGGAGAGACTCAATTTTCTCTCGGCTTCTCACTGCCGCTGGGCAGCGACATGCAGGATACCAGCATGAACCTGAACGTTAACCACGACGCCCAGGGATTATCCAGCCAGGTTAATCTCAGCAGTTCACTGGGAGCAGAACAGCAGTTTGATTACAACGTTGGAATAAGCCAGGATCGCCAGCAGGGAGCCAGCGCCAATACGGTCGCCAGCTGGCACTCAGCCTGGAGCACCTTGCAAGGCAGCTTTGAAGCTGGCAACCATAGCCACTCATGGTCCGGTGGTCTCAGCGGGGCGCTGGTAGCACTGCCTGATGGCGTAATTTTCAGTCCCTGGTACAGCGAAACCATGGCGCTGGTCGATGCGCCTTACGCTAAGGGCGCCACGGTGGAAGGTCACTCTGGCCTGAAGCTCAATGATCAGGGACGTGCACTCGTTCCCTATATGATTGCCTACCACCTCAATGAGATCGTCCTCGACCCACAAGGGTTACCGCCAGATGTGGAGCTAAAGAGCACCCGTCAGCAGAGCGCACCATATGCAGGTGCGCTGGTTAAAGTTAAGTTTGCCACCACGCGCGGTCGGGCTGTGTTAATCCATTCTAGCCACTCCGATGGTCAGAGCCTGCCGTTGGGTGCCACCGTTACTGATGAACGGGGGAATAACCTCGGATTGGTTGCTCAGGGCGATATGATCTATGTCCGTCTACCAGAGGGACGTTCTCGTCTGGTGGTCAAATCCGGCGAAACAACCGTCTGCACGCTGAGCGTTACTCTTCCCCCGCACCAGCAGCTGGAAAACGGCTTTGAACGGTTTAACACACCCTGCCTGCCTGCTAACGCCCGATCGTAACGAGATGAAATTGATGAATTATCGATACTATTTACTGCTGTTTGCCGCCGTTGCGCTCGCACCGTTCAGTTTGCCGACCCAAGCCGGCTCGCTGAAATGTGTCACAGAGCGGCGAGGTGCTTTCCCGCTGGTGGTGTTCAACGCCGGCAACGCGCTGAAATTATCCTCTTCACTGCCAATGGGAGCTAGGGTGTTTAACCAGAGCTACACTATCACCGCCTGGTGCAGTATCAGCGATCCTCAGCAGCAGGGAAATGAACTGGCCTTATTCATTCGCCGTAACGGCAGTAAAATACTCGGTAACGGCTTAACGCTGATCACCACGCTAAATGGCGATCGGGGTAGCGATGATGGCGTAGTCAGTACCGGCGTGATGATTACCAATCATAATGCTGCGGCTGGTCTCCCGCATAGTACCTGGCAACGAGCCAGCTTTGGCGTCACCGTTGAAATTGTTAAAACCGGGCAAACGCCGGAACGCCCTGAGCAGGTAACGCCAATTAACTCACGCATTTCACTATTTGATATTGGCTCCGACAACGGCGGAAAAAAAGCGAACTATCAGATGCTGGATGCCGAAAAGTGGCTGAGCTTCAAAGCAAAGAGCTGTAAAGTTCAGGGACCTGCGTCCTTTAGCGTTTCGCTAGGTACCATCAGGATCAGACAAGACCGGGGTTTCGGTTCAGCTATCGGTTCCACTAGCGAGGGTAAAACATTCGCGCTTAACTTTATTTGCGATACGGATGTTTCGGGCAATTTTAATGTGATGCTGCGGCTCGATGGTCAAACCCCAACAGGTGGGGCAAAACAGGGATTGATCAGCCTGAACAGCCAGGCTCACAGCGCCAGCGGCGTCGCGATACAAATCTTACATGCTGCCAGTGGCTTTCCGGTAGATATTGGCAACAGCTGGAAAATCGGCAGTTATCCTCTTGCCCGCCGTACCATAGAAGTGCCGTTGCTTGCACGCTACTACCAATTGACACCGGGCATTACTCCCGGAAAGGCTACCGGCATACTCACCTGGACAATCAGCTATCTGTAAACGGTGCACGTTAAAAAAAAGTCGGAAAGCGACACGATTAAGCCGCCCTGCTCTACCTATCCCCGGCCGGGATTGTTATCATGCTCTATTACCCTCTGTGGTCCGGCGCGCCCCGGATAATGACTCTGACTGAAGGACTTCGCCATGCAACCTTTGAGTGGCCCTGGTGCGCCGATTCCCGGCGATCGACCGACGATCGATGCCCAAAAGGGCACATCGCGCCCCGGCCCTGGCGATCAACCTCTTACGCCTGCACAGCGCACCACGCTGGAGCGCCTGATCGTCAAGATCATGTCGCTCAGCACGCTGAAATCCCCCGAGCTGTGGGCTGGCCTGCGCCATGAGGTCGGAGTAAAAAATGATGCTGGCCTGCTGGCGCGCCATTTTCCACCGGCGGAACAGTTTCTCAATACGCGTTTGTCACAGGTGCAAAACACCCACGCCACGCGCCAGCTGTTACAGCAGCTGACCGACCTGCTGCCCACCGGGAATAACCGCCAGGCGGTGAGCGACTTTATCCGTCAGCAGTTTGGTCATACGGTCTTAAGCTCGCTCAACCCTGACCAGCTGCGTCAGGTGCTGACCATGCTGCAGAACGGGCAGATGGCGATCCCACAGCCGCAGCAGACGCGCAGCAGCGATCGCAGCCTGCTGCCAGCCGAGCATCAGACGCTGAACCAGCAGATTTCGCGCCTTGCCGCCGCCACCGGCGAGCAGCCGGTCAAACTGTGGGCTTCCGTACTGAAGGTGATGAACCTGCACAGCGGTGATCCTATCCCCTCGCGCGCCTTCCCGCTGCTCAACCAGTATCTGCAGGCCAGCCAGACGCTTAGCCAGCATAGCGCACCGACGCTAACGCAGCTGATTGCCACCCTGAAGCAGCCGCCGGATGTGGGCGAGCAGCGTATGCTGGAGGATTACAGCCAGCAGCGCTTCAGCATTGCGCCACAAACGGTGCTCAGCCCGACTCAGGCACAGGACCTGCTCAATCTGCTGTTCAGCCGCCGCGCAGAGCGTTTGCAGGAACAGCCGCTGGCCGACAGCGAGCTGAATCCAAAACCGATTGCAGCGCCAATCTGGGGTACGCTGCCGCCGATGTTGCAGCCGCTGGCGAATCGTCCGGTGTTTACCGCCTTTGCCATGCTGATCCTGCTGGTTCTGGTGCTGTGGATGCTGTTCTGATTTAGCGCCTTATCAGGGCTGGCGCCAACGCGGCGCCAGCTCTTCTTCTCAGGCCACTTCCTCTACCGGCTTGCCGCCAAAGCGGTCGCGCATAATCTGCTCGATCTCCTCCAGGCTCTTACCTCTTGTCTCCGGCAGCATCAGCGCCACAAAGGCCAGTGAGCCGATGTTAATGATGGCGAAAATAAAGAACGTTTTGCTGCCGGCAAACGCCATCAGCGGCGGGAAGCAGAAAGCGACCAGCGCATTAAAAATCCACTGTAATGACACCGCGGTGCCCGTCAGCGCCCCGCGCAGCTGCATCGGGAACAGTTCGGACATCAGCAGCCAGTAGACGGGTGAAATGCACATCTGCATAAAAAACAGGAACATCAGAATAAAGGCCAGCGCCAGATAGCTTTGGGTTAGACCGGCTGGCACCAGCGTCATCACCAGCCCTAACAGCAGCTGAGCGGCGATAACAAAGAACAGCCCGGTCATCAGCATCTTACGGCGTGGGAAGCGGCTAACCGCCCAAATACCCACGAAGGTGGCAATCACGGAAACCACACCGTTGCCAATCGTGGCGGCGATAGAGGCGCTGGTTCCCAGCCCGGTCGACTTCAGGATAATCGGCGTGTAGTACATAAAGGCATTGACCCCGGTGAACTGGATAACGAAACCCAGCCCGATGCCGATCATCAACAGGCGCAGCACCCATTTTTCCTTAATCAGGGTCATCACGTCCGGCCCACGCTCGGCCTTACGCGCCTGCTTTTTCATCTCGCGCATCTCCTTACGCACCTCTCGCGGAGTTTCACGCAGGTACTTCAGGATGTTTTTTGCCTCCTGCAGTCGCCCTTCGGCCACCATCCAGTGCGGGGATGCCGGAACAAAGAAGGTGCCGATAAACAGCAGCAGGCCGGGGATCATGGCGATAGCCAGCATATAGCGCCACAGGTGTTCGTCATGCAGCAGATAGCTGAGCAGCGTGCTGGCAACGTAGGCCACCAGCTGGCCGGTGACAATCATCAGCTCATTACGGCTCACCAGTGGAGCCCTTAATTTCGGACCGGCGATCTCAGCAATAAACACCGGCACGGTGGCCGACCCGCCGCCAACGGCGATACCGAGCAGAAAACGCATCGCCACCATCACCGAAATCGACGGTGCAAGAGCGGTACCGAGGGAGCCGGCAACAAACAGCACGGCGAGGCTGCGAAGAGTGATGCGGCGGCCAAACTTGTCGGAGAAGAAACCACTGAGAAAGGAACCGAGCGCTGCGCCAAACACCAGTGAAGAGGCGACCAGCCCTTCAGTAAACGAGTTTAAGCCCAGCCCGCCCTGTGCCGCAGGCGCGGACATATAGGGTAAAGCCCCGGAGATAATACCGGTGTCGTAACCAAAGGCCAGCGCACCCATTGTGGCGACCAGCACCACAAAGAAAATTCGCTGTTTAACAATCGTCGCGCGCGAAGACCCATCGGCTTCAGATGAGTCTGGGGAGGTTATGTTCATATGATCCCTGAATAAGAAGAAAAGTCTGTGGCGCTCACATTTATTGTGAAAAAGGCGCTAAACGGTGAGTCGCGCAAAAAGTGTAGACTCCGTCACAGTTTTCGACAAATTCAAAAGTCATTTAACATCCGCAGTTGCTTAGAGCGGCAGCGGCGGGTAGTTATCACGCAGCCAAAAATCAACTCACGCCGCAGGCAGCCCCGCGCGGGCAAAGCTGAAGGTGACGGCAATACCCAGCGCGGCGCAGACCGCTCCGGCAATGTACACCGAACCGTAGCCGAGACCGGTGGCCAGCAGCCCGGTAAGCGGGCCGGTGATGCCATAAGCGATATCCTGAAACGCCGAAAAACCGCCTAGCGCGGTGCCACGCACCTGCGGCGCCACCCGTTTTAGCACCTCAACTCCCAGCGCCGGGAACACCAGCGAACAGCCGCAGCCGGTCAAAGCCGCCCCTGCCAGGGCTATCCAGCCGTTCGGGGCCATGCCGAGCAGCAGCAGGCCAAGCGCTTCCACCGTCAATGAAATCAGCGCCACGCGCGTACCACCCAGCCGATCCGGCAGGCCGCCAAACAGCACGCGCACCAGCACAAAGGCTACGCCAAACGCGGTTAAAGCAAACCCGGCATTGCCCCACTGGCGATCGGCGAAATAGAGCGAGGTGAAGGTGCCAATCACCGCAAAGCCTGCCCCCTGAAGTGCCAACGCAGAGCCCGGCTGTGCTATCTGCCTAACCACTTTCCACAGTGACGGTCGCTCACCACCGTGTACCGCTACGGCGCGCACGCCAAGGTTGAACAGCAGCGCCGCCAGCGGCAGCAGAATAGTGGCAATGCCCAGCAGTGCAAAACCGCCGTGGCTGTATAACAGCAGCCCGAGCGGTGCTCCTGCAGCCAGCGCGCCATAAATGGCCATGCCGTTCCACGACATCACCTGGCCGCCGCGCGTCGCGCCCACCAGCCCCATGCCCCAGGTCAGATTGCCGGTCAGCAGCTGGCTTTCACCAAAGCCCAGCAGCAGGCGCCCGGCCACCAGCAGGGCAAATTTAGCCATTACCGGCAGCGGCAGCAGTGCCGCCAGCAAATAGGCAACCCCAACCAACGCCAGCGCCAGCATGCCCTGTAGCGTTGAGCGTTTTGCCCCGCGCTGATCGGCCAGCCTTCCGGCATAGCCACGCGTTAGCAGCGTGGCAAAAAACTGGATGCCTACCGCAACGCCCACCATAAAGTTGTTCAGCCCCAGCACCTGGTGAACATAAAGCGGGATCACCGGCAGCGCGAGGCCCGCCGTCAGGTAGGTGAGAAATACGGCAAATGAGATGCGCGCCAGCGCAGTCGTGGCCTGCGCCGGGCGTTGGTCGATACGGCTGGACATCGTTAACTCCTCCTGAG
Organism: Erwinia sp. V90_4; assembly: GCF_029967685.1. NCBI lineage: Bacteria > Pseudomonadati > Pseudomonadota > Gammaproteobacteria > Enterobacterales > Erwiniaceae > Erwinia > Erwinia sp. V90_4. Next base: position 190,089 of record NZ_JASCAQ010000041.1, read on the forward strand.
AGAACCGGGGCACGGCCTGTGCCACAGATGGTTATGGAATTTTATTTTCAAAGGAAACCAGAGTGGCTAAATAGTTTCAAATCGTCAACGCAATTAACCGCCCGCGCTGGAATGTAACCCAGTTACGTGCCTTATTACCTGCGGTAGCTAAACAACCAGACCAGGCTCAGGCATAAAATCGCGATATGCGCCGCATTTCGCTGACAAAAATAGCGGCTGTTTGAGATTAGAGTACCACTTTCACTCAGACCGGGATGCGCCCTGCGGGTAATTGTTACCAAAATGATAACAGGAAAAAAAATTAACAATAATGAAACAATAAGATCTCAGTAAACTTCCTACAATCACGCCAAAAATAACAACTTATTAACAGATTTAACTACATAATTTAACTTTAAAGGTCACCGATCACACTTTCCATCATTGCCCACTTCTTCGCCAAAATCTTATTGCTATCGTGAGCCGGTGGTGAAATCCACCCTCATACCTGACGAAAACAACGATCTGGATAACAAGGTACTGCTATGAAATTTAACCTCGCGTTACTCAATGCATGTGTCGTATCCGCCTGCATGTTATTAGCAACACCCGTGCTGGCAGCAGAAAAACATGATATCGCCGTCGTGGCAAAAGTCACAGGCATTCCGTGGTTTACCCGGATGGCGGTGGGCGTGGACGAAGCGGCGAAAAAGCTCGACGTCAATGCTTACCAGGTTGGCGGCTCCACGGCCGATCCGGCGCAGCAGGTAAAGGTGATTGAGGACCTGATCGCCAAAAAAGTCGACGCAATCATCGTGGTGCCCAATGACGCCAAAGTCCTTGAGCCCGTGCTGAAAAAAGCGCGTGACCAGGGCATCGTAGTGCTGACCCATGAATCCCCGGACCAGCAGATTGGTCAGTGGGATATTGAAACCATCGACAGCACCAAATATGCCGAAAAGAATATGGATGAGCTGGCGAGCGCGATGGGTGGCAAGGGCGGATACGCCATTTACGTTGGCTCACTGACCGTGCCGCTGCACAATGCCTGGGCCGATGCGGCCATCAAATACCAGAAAGAGAAATACCCGGAAATGCACGAAGTGACCGCGCGCCTGCCGGTGGCGGAGAGCATCGACAAATCCTATGCCACTACGCTCGACCTGATGCGCACCTACCCTGACCTCAAGGGCATCATCGGTTTTGGCTCGCTTGGCCCAATCGGTGCCGGACAGGCGGTGAAAAGTAAACGGGCGAAAAACAAGATCGCCGTGGTGGGTATCGCGATGCCAGCTCAGGCTGCGCCTTACCTGATGAGCGGCGATATCAAAAAAGCCCTGCTGTGGGATCCAAAAGATGCCGGTTTCGCCCTGGTCAGCCTGGCGGATCGGCTGCTGGATGGCAAACAGGTGACGCCTGACCTGACCATCGACGGCCTGGGCAAAGCGGATGTTGATATGCAGCATCACGTTATCCGCTTCAACCGCATTCTGGAAGTGACCAAAGATAACGCTAAATCCCTCGGTTTTTGATTGTTTCGGGCCGGCGACTGTCGGCCCTCACCCACTCCAGGGCGATGAATGATGGCCACACAAACTCCTTTTATATCGTTGGAAAAAATCAGCAAATCGTTTCCCGGCGTGCGTGCGCTGGATAACGTCACGCTGACGCTGAACCGCGGCGAAGTACACTGCCTGGCCGGGCAAAACGGCTGTGGCAAAAGTACCCTGATCAAAGTCATTTCCGGGGTATATCACCCCGACAAAGGCTCGCATATCAGCGTTGACGGCAAGCGCTTTAACCAGCTCAGCCCTGCCCTGTCGGCGTATTACGGCGTGCAGGTGATCTACCAGGATCTGTCGCTGTTTCCCAATTTATCGGTGATGGAGAACATCGCGGTCCACCGCTATCTGCCGGGCGGCAGCTTCTGGGTGAATCGCCGTGCCATGCGCCAGCTGGCGCTGGAGACCATGCAGCGTATCGGCGTTAGTCTCGACCCGGCGCGCAAAGTAGAAAAACTGTCGATCGCCGACCGGCAGCTGGTGGCGATCTGCCGGGCGCTGGCCGCCGATGCCAGCCTGGTGATCATGGATGAGCCCACCGCCTCACTGACGCGCCATGAGGTTAATGGCCTGCTGCGCGTGGTGCGTGAGCTAAAGGCCGCCGGGATCTGCGTGGTGTTCGTCAGCCATAAGCTGGATGAGGTGATGGAGGTTTCGGACCGCATCAGCGTGATCCGCGACGGCAAGCTGGTCGGCACCTATGCCGCCAGTGAACTGGACGGTGATGAACTGGCGTTCCTGATGACCGGCCAGCGCTTCAGCTTCAGCCACCTGCCGGAGCGGGCCGACCGCAGCGAAACCCCGCTGCTGGAAGTGCGCAACCTCTCGCGGCGCAACCAGTATCAGCAGATTAACCTGCAGCTAAGACGCGGCGAGATCACCGCCATCGTCGGCCTGCTGGGTGCCGGGCGCACCGAGCTGTGCCTGTCGCTGTTTGGCCTTTCGCGCCCGGACAGCGGCGAAATGCTGATAGACGGTAAGCCAGTCAGGCTGCGCCATAATCGCGACGCTATCCGCCACGGCATTGCTTACGTTTCGGAAGATCGTCAGAGCGAAGGGCTGATTATGCCGCAGTCGATCTTCGACAACCTGCTGGTGCCGGTGTTTGGCCGCCTGCGCGGTCGACTCGGCTTGATGGATCGCGCGCAGGCGCGCCACCAGGTGGCCTCACTCATCCGCGAGCTCAATATCAAAGTGTCCGACAGCCAGCTGCCGGTTCAAACGCTTTCCGGCGGCAACGCCCAGCGCGTGGCGATCGGTAAATGGGTGGCGACGCAGCCCAAAGTGCTGATCCTCGACTCGCCGACCGTCGGCGTCGATATTGCTAATAAAGAGGGGATCTATCGCATTGCCCGCGAGCTGGCCGATTCCGGTATGGCGGTGCTGATGATATGCGATGAGATCCCGGAAGCTTACTACAACAGTCATCGCGTACTGGTGATGCGCAAAGGCGAGCTGGTTGCCAGCTTCGCGCCCCATCAGTGCAGCGAAGAGGAGATTGCCGGGGTGGTTAATGAATAACAAGCTGCGTCACTTGATCAGCCACCATGAGTTCTGGCTGGGTCTGTTAATTGTCCTGCTGGCGCTGGGACTAAGCCTGCGCACCAGCGAATTTCTCACTCTCGGCAACCTGACCGACGTGGCCACCAGCTATGCCATTCTCGGCATTCTCGCCTGCGGCCTGTTTGTGGTGCTGATCGCCGGAGGCATCGATATCTCCTTCCCGGCGATGACCGCCATCGCGCAGTACGTGATGGCCAGCACCCTGCTGGCGCACGGCGGCAATTTCTTCAGCGCCTTTGCCATTGCCATCGGCTGCGGGCTGCTGCTCGGCATGGTTAACGGGCTGCTGGTATACCTGCTGAGGGTGCCGGCAATTATTATCACCATCGCCACGCTCAACCTGTTCTATGGCCTGCTGGTGTGGATGACCAACGGCACCTGGCTGTACGGCTTCCCGGAATGGTTTATGAACGGCATTAACTGGCTCTCCTTTACCGCTTCGGACGGCTATGAATATGGCCTGACGCTGCCGCTGCTCTGCCTGCTGGGCGTCTTTGTGCTGACCGGTGTACTGATGAACTTTACCCGCTTCGGGCGGCAGATTTACGCGATGGGCGGTAACCGCGAATCCGCTTCGCGCCTGGGCATCAACCTCCGCAGCCTGCATCTGGCGGTTTACGGATATATGGGCGTGCTGGCGGGCGTCGCGGCCGTGGTTCAGGCACAGACCACGCAGTCGGTAGCACCGAACTCGCTGGTCGGCTACGAGCTGACGGTGCTGGCGGCGGTCGTGCTGGGAGGAGCCAGCATGAGCGGCGGGCGAGGAACGCTGATTGGTACCCTGCTCGGCGTATTACTACTGGCCTTTCTGCAAAACGGCCTGACGCTGATGGCGGTGTCATCCTACTGGCACATGGTGTTCAGCGGAGTGATTATTCTGGTGAGCGTCAGCGCGACGGCGTGGAACGAGAAACACCAGCTGGCGAAGGGGAACTGAGATGCAGACATTACTGAATAAACTGCCGGGCGACCGCATCATCCGGCTGCAGCTGCTGATGATGGTGGTGGTGCTGGCGCTGTTTTCCCTGACGCTTGGCGGACGCTTCTTTAGCAACGGCAACTTTCAGTCTATCGCCAGCCAGCTGCCGGTGCTGGGGCTGCTGGCATTAGGCATGGCAGTGACCATGCTGACCGGCGGCATCAATCTGTCGATTATTGCCAGTGCCAATGCCTGCTCGCTGGTGATGGCGGCACTGATTGTCGCCCATCCGGAACAGCCGCTGTGGCTGGCCCTGGCGCTGCTGGCCGGCCTGCTGACGGCCGTGGCGATTGGCGTGCTTAACGGTGTGCTGATTGCAGTGGTGGGCGTTTCGCCAATTCTGGCAACGCTCGGCACCATGACGTTGATTGCCGGGCTGAATATCCTGCTGTCGAACGGCGCGGTAATCTCTGGCTTCCCGCCGCTGATCCAGATGCTCGGCAACGGGGATATCGCCGGCATCCCGCTCTCGCTGTTGATCTTCCTGCTGGTCGCTGCGCTGGTGTGGCTGCTGCTGGAACGCACCACGCTCGGGCGCAGCATTCTGCTGATCGGGTCGAATGAGAAGGCCACGCGCTTTAGCGGGGTGAACACCACCCGCGTGATTATCACCGTGTATGTCCTCTCCGCGTTGATGAGCTGGGGAGCCGCGCTGCTGATGATGTCGATGTTTAACTCTGCCAAGGCAGGTTATGGCGAGTCATGGCTGCTGGTCACCATCCTCGCCTCCGTGCTCGGCGGCATCAATCCTGACGGCGGCTTTGGCCGTATTCCCGGGCTGGTGCTGGCACTGATTGTGTTACAGATGATTGAAAGTGGACTGAATCTGCTGGGGGTGAGTAGCTACCTCACCATGGCACTTTGGGGTGGCGTACTGATCCTGTTTATTGCGTTGCAAAATCGCAGAACCTGACGACTGAGGATAAAAATGGCGAGCTATTACATTGGTGTGGATGTGGGAACGGGCAGCGCACGCGCGGGGATTTTCGATATCACCGGGCGCATGATGGGCCAGGCCAGCCGTGAAATTGAGATGTATCGCCCACAGGCCAATTTTGTCGAGCAGTCCTCCGACAATATCTGGCAGGCGGTTTGCCAGGCGGTGCGCGATGCGATTAACCAGAGCAATATTAACCCGGTGCAGATTAAAGGGCTGGGCTTTGATGCCACCTGTTCGCTAGTGGTACTGGATAAAGAAGGCAAGCCGCTGACGGTCAGTCCGTCCGGTCGTAATGAGCAGAACATCATCGTCTGGATGGACCACCGCGCCATCGTGCAGGCCGAGCGCATTAATGCCTTAAAACATCCGGTGCTCGATTACGTGGGTGGCGTAATCTCCCCGGAGATGCAGACTCCGAAGCTGCTGTGGCTGAAACAGCATATGCCCGCCAGCTGGCAGAATATCGGCCATCTGTTCGACCTGCCCGACTTCCTGACCTGGCGCGCCACGGCGGACGAAACCCGCTCGCTCTGTTCGCTGGTGTGTAAATGGACCTACCTTGCCCACCAGGACGGCTGGGATGCCAGCTACTTTAAACAGATTGGGCTGGATGACCTGCTGGAGCGCGACGCGGCTAAAATTGGCAGTGAAGTGAAAAGCATGGGCGAACCGCTTGGGCGAGGGCTGACCCAGCGCGCCGCCAGCGAGCTTGGCCTGTTGCCCGGCACGGCGGTTAGCGCCTCGATCATTGATGCGCACGCTGGCAGCCTTGGCACCCTGGGTGCCGCCGGGCCGTCCGGCGAGCTGGCTGATTTTGACCGCCGCATCGCGCTTATTGGCGGCACCTCCACCGGTCATATGGCGATCTCCCGCGAGCCGCGCTTTATCAAAGGTGTTTGGGGGCCCTACTTCTCGGCGGTGCTGCCAGACTTTTGGTTGAATGAAGGCGGCCAGTCAGCAACCGGGGCGCTGATCGACCACGTTATCCAATCGCATCCCTGCTACGCCACGCTGCGCGAACAGGGAAAAACTCAGGATAAAACCATTTATGAAGTGCTGAATGGCCTGCTGCGCAGTATGGCGGGTGAAGCAGATAAGATCGCCTTTCTCACGCAGGATATCCATATGCTGCCCTATTTCCACGGCAACCGTTCGCCGCGGGCGAATCCGAATCTGACCGGAATGTTGACCGGATTGAAGCTGTCGCGTACCCCGGAAGATATGGCGCTCCATTATCTGGCCACCATTCAGGCGATTGCGCTCGGCACGCGCCACATTATTGAGACCATGAACCAGACGGGTTACAGCATCGATACCATTATGGCCAGCGGTGGCGGCACGAAAAACCCAATTTTCGTGCAGGAGCATGCCAACGCCACCGGCTGCACGATGCTGCTGGCGGAAGAGAGCGAATCAATGCTGCTGGGCAGCGCGATGATGGGCACGGTGGCTGCAGGCGTATATGACTCACTGCCGGAAGCCATGAATGCCATGAGCCGGATTGGCAAAACCGTGACCCCGCAAACCAACGAAATTAAACGCTACTACGATCGTAAATACCGCGTGTTCCGTGAGATGTATCACGACCATATGAAATATCAGCAGATGATGCAGGAGGCCTGATGGATGCCCAACAGAGCTGGCAGCAGGCCTGCGCGGGCTGGCAAAGTTATCGGCAAGCGCTGAGCGCGCTGGAGCAGCAGCTCGACCGTCAGCAGTGGCAGGCGGTGCTTGATGCCCTTGCCCACTGTCGCGGAAAAATCGCCGTCACCGGCATCGGCACTTCCGGTATCGCGGCGCGTAAAATCGCCCATATGCTGGCCTGCGTTGAGCACCCTGCCATCTGGCTGAGCGCCGCCGATGCTGCGCACGGTGACATCGGTTTTCTGCGCGCCGATGACGTGCTGATTATGCTGTCGCGCGGCGGCAATTCCGATGAGCTGACGCGCCTGCTGCCGACGCTTAAAGCCAAAGGCACCCTGCTGATTAGCGTGACCGAAAACGCTGATTCGGCGATTGCCCACGCGGCAGATTTGCTGCTGCTCATGCCGAAAACGCAGGAGATCGACCCGCTAAACATGCTGGCGACCACCTCCATCATCAGCGTACTGGCGGTGTTCGATGCGATGATTGCCGTGCTGATGGAATACAGCGGCTATGACAGGCAAACACTGCTGGCGGTGCACCCGGGCGGCAATGTCGGGAAGATCCTGCGCGAAGAGCAATAGAAAGGGTGCTTAAGGACAGTGCATCGCCACACCGAAAAGGCGGGATTGCTCCCGCCTCCGGCTGCTCTTACTTCTGCGGGTCGCAGGCCATAAACGCAGCCACCTCTGCGATACCGGTGCGGATCCGCACCTCACACAGGTCCTTCCTCGTCACCAGAACGGCGGCCAGCGCCGTCATACAGATGATGATAAGGGCGATAAAGATCGCCTTGTGCTGTTTCATGGTTGCTCTCCTTGTCTTTCGACGGGTAAGAGGCTAACCTGATGTTGCTAAGCATAGGATAGGCCTCGGGTTGATTGAAAAATCACTCGGGGCTTTTCTCTTTCTGCCGTCTGCAAACAGCATGCTTAAGGCAGAAAGCCTCAAGCACCCGCAGGCATAGTACGTCTCTCACGCTTTATATCTGCTGAATAAGTGCGCAAAAAAGGAAAGCGCGGTTGCTCTGTGCTAGCCTGCTGATATTCAACGATGACGGATGCTGGCAATGGACGAACAACAGATACAGAAAATCGCGATGCGCATCGCACAGGCGTTACCCGCTGCTGAGCTGTGCTACCCGTTCGGGCCGGAGTATGAAGTGTTCAAGGTCCGCGGCAAGATGTTTGCTCTGATGGCACAGGTGCGCGGCGAGAGGGTTGTAAACCTGAAATGCCGCCCGCAAGATGGCGAACTGCATCGCGTGATTTATGACAGCATCCACGCCGGCTACCATATGAATAAGCGCCACTGGATTTCGATTTATGCCGGAGAGCAGATAAGCGAAGGATTGATCAAACAGCTGGTGGAAGAGTCATACGACCTGGTGGTTGCCGGGCTGCCGAAGCGCTTACGGCCAATGGAAAAACGCTGATTTACCTGAGAGGGAAAAAAAAGGGGAGACTTTACAGTCTCCCCTTTTTATTTCGGCAGATTACGCCAGTTTGCGCATCACCAGAGTGGCGTTGGTGCCACCGAAACCGAAGCTGTTTGACATCACGGTGGTCAGCTTACGCTCGGTAGGCTTCATCACGATGTCCAGGCCTTCGGCCGCCGGGTCCAGCTCATCAATGTTGATGCTTGGCGCAACGAAACCGTGCTCCAGCATCAGCAGTGAATAGATAGCTTCCTGCACGCCAGCGGCACCCAGAGAGTGGCCGGTCATGGCTTTAGTGGCTGACATGGCCGGGGTTTTGTCCGGGAACACGGCGCGAATTGCGCCCAGCTCTTTCACGTCGCCGACCGGGGTAGAGGTACCGTGGGTGTTCAGGTAGTCGATTGGGGTATCCACGCCTTCCATCGCCATACGCATGCAGCGCATTGCGCCTTCACCCGATGGAGCCACCATATCAGCCCCGTCAGAGGTTGCGCCGTAGCCGACGATTTCAGCGTAGATGTGCGCGCCGCGTGCCAGAGCATGTTCCAGCTCTTCCACCACCACCATACCGCCGCCGCCAGCAATGACGAAGCCGTCACGCTGCTGATCGTAGGTACGGGATGCTTTTTCTGGCGTGTCGTTGTACCTGGTGGACAGGGCGCCCATCGCATCAAACTCACAGGACATTTCCCAGCACAGCTCTTCGCCGCCGCCAGCAAACACGATGTCCTGCTTGCCCAGCTGGATCTGCTCTACCGCGTTACCGATGCAGTGTGCAGAGGTGGCGCAGGCGGAGCTGATAGAGTAGTTAACACCGTGGATTTTGAACGGGGTGGCCAGGCAGGCAGACACGCCGGATGCCATCGCTTTGGTCACCATGTAAGGGCCAACGCCGCGCAGGCCTTTAGCGCGCATACCGTCAACGCTGGCAGCCTGATAGAACGGAGAACCGCCGCCGGAACCGGCAACCAGGCCCACGCGTGGGTTGTTCTGGTACTGCTCGTCAGTCAGGCCGGCATCTTTCACCGCGTCCTGCATGGAGAGGAAAGCATAAATTGACGCATCGCTCATAAAACGCAGCATTTTGCGGTCAATACGCGCCGCAATGTCTTCTTTAGACAACTTAACATTGCCCCAGACGTGACTACGCATGCCGGAATCTTTCAGCTCCTGCGAGAAGGTAATACCAGAGCGTCCTTCACGCAATGATGCCAGAACTTCCTCTTGGTTATTACCAATACTGGAAACGATCCCTAAGCCAGTAATCACAGCACGTTTCATTCAATACCTCTTCCACTTCTAATTAGGATTCGACTGGCACTCTAGCTTACAGTTGTACGCCGAACAAGTCCGATCAGCAGATTCCTTGTGTAAATTTGCGTAGGGTCAACCACATCGTTAAAATCGCGCCACTGCCTGAGCAATGAGCCTTTGCCGTGAAAACCGCACCAATAGAGTACGCTGAGCTAAGCTGGAACGATCAGGGTACACCTGTATCCCGAGTATTTGATGATGTTTACTTCTCTAACCAGAATGGTCTTAAAGAGACGCGTTATGTATTTCTCGGCAACAATGGTCTGCCTGAGCGTTTTGCTCATCATTCGCGTGATTTATTCATCACCGCGGAAACCGGCTTTGGCACCGGTCTGAATTTTCTCACCCTATGGCAGGCTTTTGACGCCTTTCGGCAAGCGCAGCCAGACGCTACGCTACAGCGTTTGCACTTTATAAGCTGTGAGAAGTTTCCGTTAAGCGCCAGCGACCTGGCGGCAGCCCATGCCAGCTGGCCGGAGCTGGAAAATTATGCACGCCAGCTGCAGGCACAGTGGCCCGAAGCGCTGCCGGGCTGTCAGCGCCTGCTGCTGGACGGCGGCCGTATCACGCTTGACCTGTGGTTTGGCGATATTAACCAGCTTATTCACACTTTTGATGACACCCTGAATCAGCAAGTTGATGCCTGGTTCCTCGACGGCTTCGCCCCGGCGAAAAACCCCGATATGTGGACTCAGGAGCTGTTCGACTGCATGGCAAGGCTGGCGCGCCCTGGCTGCACGCTGGCGACCTTTACCGCCGCCGGATTTGTGCGCCGTGGGCTGAATCAGGCCGGGTTCGCGGTGCGCAAATGCAAAGGCTTTGGTGAAAAACGCGACATGCTGGCAGGCTATCTGCCCGCTGCGGTAGTCACCACCGCGCAGGCTCCGTGGTATGCCCGCCCTGCCGCCGATGGCGATGATATTGCGATCGCCGGAGGCGGTATTGCCAGTGCGCTGCTGGCGCTGGCGCTGCTGCGGCGCGGCAAACGGGTGACGCTCTACTGCGCCGATGCCCTGCCGGCACAGGGTGCTTCAGGCAATCGTCAGGGCGCACTCTACCCGCTGCTCAACGACCACGACCCGGCGCTGGCGCAGCTGTTCCCTGCCGCCTTTACCTTTGCACGGCGCCTGTATGACCAGCTGGACCTCGCTTTCGAACACGACTGGTGCGGCGTGACGCAGCTGGCGTGGGATGAGAAAAGCGCGCAGAAAATTGAAAAAATGCTGCAGATGGGCCTGCCGCACAGCATCGCGCACGCGGTGGATCGGGCGGAAGCGGAAGCGCTCTGCGGTGTGCCGACCGGCTGTGGTGGCATCACCTATCCCCTCGGCGGCTGGCTCTCCCCCGCTGAACTGACCGCCGCGCTGTGGCAGCTGGCGCAGCAGCAGGGGGCGCAGCTCAACTGGCAGCACGAAATCACACAGCTGAATGAAGCTGAACAGGGCTGGCAGCTGCACTTTGCCACCCAGCCTGCACGCCATCACCGTAACCTGGTGCTCGCGACCGGTCACCGGCTGGCGCAGTTCACGCAGAGCGAAAAACTGCCGGTGAATGCCGTCGGTGGCCAGGTCAGCCACGTGCCGACCACGCCTGCCCTGACCTCTTTGCAGCAGGTGCTGTGCTACGACGGTTATCTCACCCCCGTCAGCCCGCACTACCAACAGCACTGTATTGGCGCCAGCTATCATCGTGGCGCCACTGACGCCGAATACCGCGCAGAGGACCAGCAGGAAAACCGCGAGCGCCTGCTGCGCTGCCTGCCCGGGGAACAATGGCCTGAAGAGATTGATATCAGTGGCGCAGAGGCCCGCTGCGGGGTGCGTGCCGCCACGCGCGATCATCTGCCGATGATCGGCGCACTGCCGGACTACAGCGCCACCCTGGCGCAGTATGTCACGCTTGCTCAGCAGCCGCAGCAGGCAGGCACTGCACCGGCCCATCAGGGGCTGTTTATTCTGGGAGGGCTGGGCTCTCGCGGGTTATGCAGCGGACCGCTGGCGGCCGAAGTGCTGGCGGCTCAGCTGTGTGATGAACCTATCCCGCTCGACAATGCCACGCTGGCGGCCACCAGCCCCAATCGTTTCTGGGTACGGCGACTTCTCAAAGGGCGCCCCGTGGAATAGGGTAAGAATTATCTTTGCGCTAAGGTGCTATCGCCAGCAAACCAGCTTAACTAAAGCACAAAAAATAGCATAAAATCCGTAATTACCCTTGAGTTCTTCAGGGGCAATTCGCTCCCCCGCCGGGGTAATCAACGGATGATTCAAGCTATGTATTTCACACTTAACGGCCAGCACGTCACTCTTGATGACGCGCACTCAGACACCCCGCTTCTCTATCTTCTGCGCAACGACTTCCAGCTTAACGGCCCGAAATACGGCTGCGGCATCGGTGAATGCGGCGCATGTACTATCACTATCGATGGCGTCGCTGCGCGCTCCTGCAGCGTACCTGCCCACACCGTGGCCGGAAAACAGGTCACCACTCTGGAAGGGCTGGCCGATGGCGACAAGCTGCACCCGGTGCAGCAGAGCTTTATCGATGAACAGGCTGCGCAGTGCGGCTACTGCACCAATGGCATGATCATGACGCTGGTCGCGCTGTTCAGGCGCGAACCCCAGGCCTGTGAACAACAAATAAAAAATGAGCTGGCGTTTAACCTCTGCCGCTGCGGTACGCATCTGGAAATTTTGCGCGCCGCGCAGAAAGCCCGTGACATTATCAGCGGGGAGCAAAAGCCTTGAACCTGTTTAATCTCACCCGCCGCCGCCTGTTAAAGGCCGGGGGCGTCATCAGCGTCAGCACGCTATTACCCCAGACAACATTCGCGCAGGCACAATCGTTAACGCTCCCTGAGCGCCCGCTTAATCGCATGGACAGCTTTATCGCGCTGGCTGCCGATGGCAAAGTCACCGCCTTTAACGGCCACGTCGATCTCGGCACCGGCGTGCGCACTGCCTTAGCCCAATACGTTGCCGATGCGCTCGACGTGCCCTTCCACTCTGTCACCATGATCCTTGGCGATACCGCACTGACGCCGGATCAGGGGCCCACCATCGCCAGCGCCACGCTACAGGTTACGGCCGTGCCGCTGCGCCAGGCCGCCAGCCAGCTGCGTCAACAGCTGATGCAGCTGGCAGCCAAAGTGTTAAACGTTGCGCCCGGCCAGCTGCGCAGCGAAGCCGGCTGGGTTTTCGACAGCAGCCATCCGCAACGCCGCCTGAGCTATGGCCAGCTTGCCAGCCGCGAAGACACTCATCTGCCGCTGGATACCTCCATTGCGCTACATACTGCCAAGCCTCGCTACGTGGGCAAATCGGTGCCGCGCGTGGATATCCCGGCCAAAGTGAGCGGCCAGCTCACCTGGATTCACGATTTGCGCGTACCGGGCATGCTGCACGGCCGCGTTATCCGCCCGCCTTACGGCGGCGCCGACAGCAGCGCCCCACTGGGAAATAGCCTGCTGGCGGTGGATCAACATTCGATTGCTCATCTGCCGGGCATCGTCAAAGTGGTGGTTAACGGAGATTTTGTCGGCGTGGTGGCCCAGCGAGAGGAGCAGGCTATCGCTGCGATGTACGCGCTGAAAGTACGCTGGCAACCCTGGGCCGGGCTGCCGGAGCTCGGGCTGGACCAGCTGCATCAGACGCTGAGCAACTGTGCCAAAACAGCGCGCGTGCTGCGCGACGATCCAGGAACCGATCTTGCCCTGAAACAGCGCCATATTAGCGTGGATGCCGATTACGTCTGGCCCTATCAGCTGCACGCCTCCATTGGTCCCTCCTGCGCGGTAGCCGACATCACTGACGACCGCGCACGGGTGTGGTCCGGCACGCAGAACCCGCACGACCTGCGCAAAGATATTGCCCTGCTGCTGGGGCGCGATGCCGCGGCAGTTGAAATTAAGCGTATGGAAGCCTCTGGCTGTTATGGCCGCAACTGTGCCGATGACGTCGCCGCCGATGCTGCGCTGCTGTCGCAGGCAACGGGCGTGCCGGTGCGGGTGCAGCTGATGCGCGAGCAGGAAGCAGCATGGGAGCCGAAAGGCACCGGTCAGCTGATCCGCGTGCGCGGCGGGCTGGATCGCATGATGAATATCTCCAGCTACGAGCTGCGCACCTGCTATCCATCCAACAACGCGACCTCGCTGCCGCTGCTGCTGACCGGTAAAGTCCCTAACCTGCCCGTGGTGCAGTCGATGGGGGACCGCACGGCCGTTCCGGCCTATCATTTCCCACACATGCGTATGATCTGTGAGGATGCCGCCCCGCTGGTGCGCGCCTCCTGGATGCGCGGCGTTTCGGCCCTGCCGAACGTTTTCGCGCATGAGAGCTGGATGGATGAAATCGCGTGGCACACCGGGCGCGATCCGATCGATCTGCGGCTGGGCTATCTCACTGATTCTCGTGCCGTGGCCCTGATTGATGCGGTCAAAAAAATGGCGCGCTGGCAGCCTGGCCCGCCGCATCGCCAGCAGCAGCAGCAGGGTGACTGGCTGCACGGGCGTGGATTTGCCTGGGCACGATACATCCACAGTCAGTTTCCCGGCTTCGGTGCCGCCTGGGCTGCCTGGGTGTGTGACCTGCGGGTGAACCGCCTGAGCGGTGAGATCAAACTTGAGAAGATTTTTGTCAGCCACGACTGTGGGCAGATGGTCAATCCGGCCGGGGTACGCCACCAGGTCCACGGCAATATTGTGCAGTGCGCCAGCAGAGTGCTGAAAGAGTTCGCCACTTTTGATGGCAGCGGCACCACCTCCCTCGAATGGGGCAGCTACCCACTGCTGCGCTTCGATGAACTGCCGCAGGTGGAGATCAATCTGCTGGATTATCCCGACGAACCGGCAATGGGGGCCGGTGAGTCTGCCTCGGTACCGGGCGCGGCTGCGATTGCCAATGCGCTGTTTGACGCAACCGGCGTGCGCTTCCGTGCGCCACCGTTTACTCCGGATCGGGTATTACGTGAACTACAGGGAAGTGAAGCATGAAAAATGGCAAAAAAAAGCCGATCGCACTGGGCGTGCTCCTGCTGCTGGCGGGCAGCGCTGCGGCACTGCTCAGCATGCAGCCCGAGATAGCGCCGATTTCACCACTGCAAACCCCTTCGTTCTCCGCGCAGAGCATCGCACGCGGCAAAACGCTGGCCGCGCTTGGCGACTGTGCTGTCTGTCATACCCGCAAAGGCGGTGCAACGAACAGTGGTGGACTGGCAATAGAAAGTCCGTTTGGCACTATCTATACCAGCAATATCACCCCGGACATGGACAGCGGAATAGGCGCCTGGTCCTATGCGGCGTTTGAACGCGCCATGCGTCATGGCATTGACCGCCAGGGGAATCATCTCTATCCGGCGTTTCCTTACACCGCCTTCACCCACACCAACGACCAGGATTTGCAGGATTTATATGCTTATCTGATGAGCCAGCCCCGCGTCAGCTATCAGCCGCCGCAGACCAGCCTCAGGTTCCCGTTTAATATTCGCCAGGGCATGGCGGCTTGGAACTGGCTCTATCTGCAGCCGGGGGCGCTGCCGCCCAATCCTCAACGGGATGCGCAGTGGAATCGCGGCGCTTACCTTGCCGAAAGCCTCGGACACTGCAGCGCCTGCCACTCGCCGCGCAACTTCGCGGCGGCCGAAAAAACCGGGCGCGATCGTCTGGCAGGCGGCGTTGCCGAGGGCTGGACCGCGCCGGCACTCAACGGTAGCTCTCCGGCGCCGGTTGCATGGGATAAACCGCAGCTGATGCGCTATCTGCGCCACGGTTTTTCCGCCGAACACGGGGTGGCAACCGGTCCGATGGGGCCTGTAATAGCCGGGGGGTTATCCCAGCTGCCAGACGAGGATCTGCAAGCGCTTGCCAGCTGGTTAAGCAGCTTTCAGCCGCCGAAAACGCAGCAGGCGGCAGCGCTGACGGCAGCGGCCGACCAGCGCAGTGAACGACTCGACTCACCTGGAGCCAGACAATATTCCGGCTCCTGTATGGCCTGCCATTCTCAACAAAAAGGCCCGCAGCTCGCGGGAGTTCGCCCGTCGCTGGCGCTCAACAGCAATCTCTATCTTGACGAGCCGGACAATCTTATCCGCATCGTACTCGATGGCATCGACCATCCAGCCAGTGACAATCTCGGCACCATGCCCGGTTTTCGTCACCAGCTTAATGACAGCCAGATTGCCATGCTGCTCAACTGGCTACGCACGGAGTTTGCCGGGCAGACCCCGTGGCAGGGGCTGCAGGATAAAGTGGCAGAAATTCGTAAGCAAAGCGCCAGGGAGTCGCAATGAAAGCTGGAATTCTGGTGATGGCTGCCGGTCGCAGCTCGCGCTATATCGAGCAAAGCGGTCAGCATAAGCTGCTGATCCGTCACCCCGCCTGTCACAATCTGCTGCTGCTGGCCTATACCCTTCAGCTGGCTATCGCCGCCTGTGGAAAACGCGTAAACGTTGTGGCACGCCCCGAAGACCGTCAAATTATTGAGCTGGCACAGCGTTATCGCTGCGTCACCACCCTGATTGAAAGTGATGGGTTAGGGTCGTCAATTGCCGCCGGTGTAGCAGCACAGCCCCAGTGGTCGGGCTGGCTGGTGATGCTGGCTGATTTACCCTGGCTCCAGCTCAGCACCGTTAAGCAGGTTTATGCCGGGCTGCAGTTAGCTGATGTCGTACGCCCGCTATGGCAGGGGCGCAGAGGACATCCGGTAGGTTTTAACGCCAGTCTGCGCGAGCAGCTGCTGGCGTTGAAGGGGGAAGACGGCGGGCGCCACGTCATCTCTCCTGCACCGCCGCTGCTGCTGGATGTCGATGACCCCGGCTGCGTGCGTGATATTGACAGGCCCGCCGACTGGCACAGCGGGAGTTAAGCATGCGCTCACTGGATATTACGGTGCTGGAAAGTGCGCTGGGGTGGCTGCAAAAGCAGCGCAGCATCTGGCTGTGTACCGTTCTGCACACCTGGGGGTCGGCCCCGCGCGCGCCCGGCGCGCTGCTGGCGGCCTCTGATGCTGGTGCGGTAAGCGGCTCACTCTCTGGCGGCTGTATTGAAGAGAGTTTCCTGCGCCGCCTGGCGGCAGGAGAATTTCGCCAGCCCAGCCAGCGCGTGCGCTATGGTGCAGGTGGACTGCAACCCGATATCAGCCTGCCCTGTGGCGGCAGCCTTGAGGTGCTCATCGAGTACCTGCCCCCTTCGGCCGCAGCGGAGCGTTATCTCGCCCAGCTGCTGAGCGCGCAGCGCGGGGAGTGCTCATTACAGAAACGCGTCGTGACAGGCCAGTTTGCCCGGCTGACTCCTTGTGAAAAGGCCACGCCGCAGTCTGAAATTCGCTTTGATGACCAGCAGGTCAGCCTGAAACTTAATGGCTCGACCACGCTATTGATAGCCGGACTGTCGCCGGTCGCTGACTACTGCATTCATCTGGCGCAGATGCTGGGCTACGCTGTTGTGCTCTGTGAGCATCGTGAGCAGCCACTGGCAGCGTTCCTCGCCAACAGCGCGCTGAGCGATGGCGTCACCGTGATAAAGCAGTTCCCGGCGCGTTATCTTGAACAGCATCAGTGCGCAGCACACACGGCAATCCTCTGCCTGACGCACGATGCGCGCATCGACGATCTCACCCTGATGGAAGCCTGTCGCGGTGCGGCGTTTTATATTGGCGCACTGGGTTCATCGCGCAACAGCATGCACAGGCTGGCACGGCTGGCGGCGTGCGGGGATTTAACAAAGGAGCAGCTGGCGCGTATCGCAGCCCCGGTTGGCCTGCCAATTGGCAGTAAAACGCCACCGGAGATTGCGCTGGCGATTATGGCGGATATTGTGCGGGTAAAAAACGGGCGCTGAGGGCAGCAAGATTGCTGCCCCATGTAAGCGGGAGGTTACGACGGCTGGCGCGCCTGCAGGAACAGGTTGTCCCACATGCCAATCACCAGCGCCTGGTCACGCGGCGACAGTTCACCCGCCTGGATGGCATTTTGCAGGCTATTCTGTACCTGAATCTGCAATGCCTCCGGCGTGTGTTCGCCGCTCAGCTCCAGCTCGGCCACGGCCAGCGTCAGGTGACCACGCAGATAGCCGCCGGCAAACAGCTCGTCGTCGCTGGCGTGATCCACCATGTCATCAATCAGGCCAAGAATACGCGCCTCAAATTCATCGATCATATCTTTCCTCTGTAAGCAATTCGCGCGGCCGTTAGCACAAGTCTTCCGGCCAGGGAAACTGCGCCGCCGTTAGCGGGGGAGTTGAGTAAAACGAGCGAAGTTCGGCAATCAGTCGTGCCGGGCGCGCGGGAATACCTTTTTCCAGATATTCCATCACCTGAGCATGGACCTTGCGCTGAAACGCAATGCGATCCGGCTCACAATCACCTTCAAGATTGTCACAACTTACATTGAACGGAAAGCCCGCTGCAACACTAAACATCCACTCCAGCGCCTGCGGTTTGACCTCCACTGATTCAAACTGGCTCTGCGTGGCTTCATCACGACCGTCCGGGCAGTACCAGTAGCCAAAATCCACCCGCTTGCGGCGCTCGGGACCGGCAATACACCAGTGGGAAATTTCATGCATGCCGCTGGCGTAGAAACCGTGGGCAAAAACCACCCGGTTCCACGGCGAGCTGTCGTCAGCAGGAAGATAGATCGGTTCGTCGTCGCCTTTAATCAGGCGGGTCTGAAAATCATCCATAAAGCAGCGATCGAAGATGTCGATCAGGTCCTGATAGTGGTGTTGCGCGCTCATAGCTGTTTGTCGTCAAAGTAAAAAAACAGGCAATTTTTACATTTTGCCCGTCAGGTTTCGAGAACTATCGTGGATTTTTCACTGCAGGCTAAGAGGATCGCCTGCAGAGAGGATGAGCCGTCATCCCTCATGCCAGAAGAAGAATGACGAACCTGAAGATTAGAAAGATTCCCACCCCGCGGCCGGAGCAGCAGGCCGGGACGCTCTGAGCGGTGATTTTAATTGACCAATAGCTGAACTTTGCGCGGCCGGCAGGCGGAACACATCCACCATCTGCTGCAGCTTGCCTGACAGCTGTTCCAGGCTTCCCGCCGAGGCAGACGACGCCTGTACCAGCGTAGCGTTGTGCTGCGTTGTGGTATCCATTTCCGTCATCGCCATAGCAATCTGCGAGATGCCACGATTTTGCTCATCTGATGCAGAAGCTATCTCTTGCATCAGAACTTTTACCTGAGTCACCGAATTAACTATGCCGCTCATGCTCTCTCCCGCAAGATCTACCTGATGAACCCCTTCGTCCACATGCCTTACCGAATCGGCAATTAGCAGCTCAATTTCTTTAGCAGCCTGCGCACTGCGCTGGGCCAGTGACCTGACTTCTCCCGCAACGACGGCAAAGCCCCGCCCCTGATCGCCAGCCCGCGCCGCCTCAACGGCGGCGTTTAGCGCCAGGATATTGGTCTGAAAAGCAATCCCGTTGATCACAGAGGTGATATCCGCAATACGTCGTGAACTTTCGCTGATATCTTTCATGCGCACGATAGCGGCGCTGACGACCGTGCCGCCTTTTACCGCCGTATCCGAGGCTGTCTCAGCAAGTTCGCTGGCAAGCTTAGCGTTGTGAGCGTTCTGTTTCACGGTGGAACTTAACTGTTCCATACTGGCTGCCGTTTCAACGACGGCTGCGGACTGCTGTTCAGTGCGGGCAGAAAGCTCATCATTACCCCTGCCAATCTCCTCCGCCGACTGACTAACCGATCGCGAAGCGCCACTTACCATCTGCAACGCATCGGCAACGCGTGTGACCAACTGGTTAAAGGCGCTCACGGTCAGCCCAATCTCATCCTGACGCCCGGCTTCAAGACTCCTGCTGAGATCCATCGATTCGCTGATAGTGGTAATCCCCTCTTTCATCGCGTTAAGGCGACGACGGATAGTCACAATAGTGATAACAGCGAATGTCCCCAGCACCAGGGTTGCTGCCAGGGTTGCCACGACAGACAGCGTAATGGCATTGCTGACCAGTTTACTGCTGACCTTGTTGGCTTGATGAACCAGCGAATTGTTATAGTCAATCTGAGCCCGTAAATCACTCACTAACCTGTCTATAGACACAGCAACAAAACCGCCTGTGCGCATAGCATTAGCAATAGCATCATGGTTATTGGTTTCTGACAGGGTGTAATATTGCGCCATAACGCTTTTAAGTCCACGAAGGTCGGCCAAAGTCTTTTGAGAGAGCGCCCGATCCTGCTCGTCAGAGATAAGCTCATTGATATAGCGTTGATGCTGTTGTAGCAGTTCATTATAAAACCCAGCCGTTTTATCTTTGATCGCGTTCATCTGTTGAATATCTGTGGCCAGGCCATGTTGGAACAACTGACCTCGTACCGAGTACAGTTTAAGGATCTCATCATTAATGGACGTCAGACTTGGCAAAGTATTCTGTTGAAACTCTTGCGTATCTTTGGCAATCGTTCGCAGTGAATAAACGGATATGAGATTGGTCGCTATCAGACTAACGATAAGCAGGAAGAAAGTCAGCAGCAGGCGCTTAGTGATATTCATAATTACCTCTGATACAGCTGTGAAAGTTACTTCAAAATGAGTTGGATGACATAGATAACCATTAGGTTGGTATTTATTATTCAGATAATCTATCGGCCATTTCGCGCATTTACATTACCCAGCGCTAATTAACCCTACTTTATATTAAGGAAGCCTTAAGATGACAGGGCACATGAAAATTTACTAGCAAAAAAAATAATAACGCTAATCGGTAAAGTTTCACACCTCCCTGCCGATAAAGCATTCTTAACAGGGTAAAAACCATTGGAAAACCTGCTGAAATAAAATAATGACGTCAGCACGATCTCGATCACACCAAATTATGAATACTGATGATTAAATACTTTCAGCAGTAGATAAAGCACGTATACATCCATCACCAGGGCATTATCAAAATATAATATGCGACAGGGATGTCGATTTACCGATTCAATTTTCAGTAGCCCAGGTAAACGAGCAATATGAAACTTAATGCAAATCATAGCACCCTCCTCCCCGCCGGTCAGGCCAGCGGGCTGATTAAACAGCCGATGCTGGTTATGCTGTTATTAATTGCCGTTCCTTTTATAGCGGCGGTCGCAGCGCTGTTTTTTATTGCCAATCAACAAAATATTCATGAAGACGATCACAGCCGTCTGCTGTTAATCAAAACGATGGAAAACCGACAGGGGATTATGCGATCCAGGATGGCTGATTACGCCGACTGGGGTGAGGCCTACAAAAATCTCCATCTTACGATGAATACCCAATGGGCTTGGGACAGTCAGAATCTGGGTAGCTCGCTCTATCATTCATTCAGCTACGAGGGCGTTTTTGTGGTCTCTGCCAGTGGCGAGACGCGCTACAGTGTATTGAATGGCGAAAACAAGCTACAGCCCCTTGAGACGTGGTTGGGGGAAAATCCTCTGCCCCTCATCAAACGCCAGCTGGAAAACACCGGGCAAAAAACAGCTTCACTCACGCTGTTTATTGACGGTCAGCTCACGCTGCTCAGCGCGGCCTGGATAACCCCCGGCAGTGACCAGAGCGTAGCGAACGACAATACCCCCCCTACCCTGCTGGTTTTTGCCGAGCGCCTGACGCCGGAAAAAATTAGCCATATGGCACTAGAATATGGTGTCAAGTCCGCGAGGCTGGTCACCACCTCAAACCCGCTACCCGGTAATGCCAGCAATTTTCTCATCTTTCCCATCACCGCAGGGAACGTCGTATTAACCTGGCAGGGGGACAACCCGGGCAATACACTGCTCACCGCGCTGCTGCCGGTACTGATCCTGCTGATGGTTATCAGCCTGATGGTCGCCTTCACACTCATGCACAATGCGCTCGGTAAAGCGCGTCTAAACGACGAAAGTACCTTTATGCTTGAGCAGAGTAAGCAGGCGCTTTACAACAGTGAATGTCGTTTCCGCGACGTGGCTGAAACCACCACCGACTGGATATGGGAAGCGGATGCGCAACTGCGGTTTACCTGGATTTCAGAACGCTTTCCGATCATTACCGGCTATAGCATTGAAGAGTGGATCGGCAGGCCAGTCTCTGAGTTTCTGCTAAACGACAGTCAAGTGGCTTATCAACTGAATAGCCTGTGCCATTCCGGCGGGCGTATCAGCCTGACCGGCTGTCGCTATGCTTCCGCCCAACAGCATCAGCGTTACTGCAATATGATTGTTAAGTGGGCCTTTTTCTCAGTGGATAAAACCGGTTTTCGCGGCACAGCCACCGATGTGACTCAAGAGACAGAGGCGCAGGAGCGCGTAAGATATCTCTCCCATTTCGATGAACTGACCGGGCTGCCAAATCGCGTACAGATGAAAGAGTTCCTGGAAGGTAAGCTCACTGACACCAGCACTGTGCGGCATAAGCTGGCGATCGTCATGATTGACCTGGATAAGTTTAAGCCGGTAAACGACGTTTATGGCCACGCGTTTGGCGATCGGGTGCTCCACGAAGCCTCTATGCGTATGCGCGCCTGCCTGAGAGAATCAGGCATGGTCACACGTCACGGCGGTGATGAATTTATTATCATCCTGCCTGATTTTGGCTCACCGGCACAGATCGAAGAACTGTGTGCGCAGATCATTGTTGAGATCAACCGCCCATTCCTGATCAACGGTTGCGAAATCTTTATTGGGGCCAGTCTGGGTATTGCCCTGTCACCGCAGGATGCGTGCGTTGCCAGCGATCTGCTGCGCTTTGCCGATATCGCCCTATATAAAGCTAAAAACGAAGGGCGCAATCAGTGGGTATTTTTTAACAGGGATATGAACGAAAAGATTGTCCAGCGGCGCGAGTTGGAGCAGGAGCTGCGTGAAGGGATCCGCGCGGGGCAACTACGCATAGTCTATCAGCCTCGTTTAGACATGCGCACTTCAAAAATCACCGCCGTGGAAGCGTTGGTGCGGTGGCAGCATCCAAGCCTTGGCCTGCTGATGCCCGACCAGTTTATCCCGCTGGCGGAAGAGACCGGGCTTATTAATGCACTCAGCGACTGGGTTTTGCATGCTGTGCCGGGATACGCTGCTCTCCATGCCCGGGCTTTCCGTCTCCGTCAACATTTCTGCCAGCGAACTCCAGGATAACAGGCTCTATCAGCGTATTAAAGATGTGCTAACGCTAACCGGCCTGGAGAGCACCCGACTCGAGATTGAAGTCACTGAGAACGTCACCTTAAAGGACCCTCTCAAGACGCAGACTGCCATGCAGCAAATCAAAACGCTGGGCGTGAAATTCCTGATTGATGATTTCGGCACTGGCTTTGCCTCACTGAATTATCTGCGCGCATTTCCGTTTGATGGCATCAAGCTGGACAAATCCTTTATCTTCCCAATGAATGATTCGCCGCGCGCCCGGCAGATTGTGGAAAATATGATTGGCCTCGGTAAAGCTTACTCTCTGGGGGTCACTGCAGAGGGGGTTGAGACGCAGCGCCAGGTTGAGCAGCTGCGTATGCTGCAGTGCGACAGTCTGCAGGGTTACTTTATTAGCAAACCCATGGATATCGAGCGGCTAAAAAAACTGATCTCCTGACAGGGTGCAGGAGATTTTATCACCAGTAAGCGTGCAGCCAGGCGGCAATTTCAGCGCCGTGGCTGTCATACAGCAGTTTGGCGCTCATCACCGCGGAGACAATCACAATCATCGGGCGGATAAGCGTTTGCCCTTTGCTCAGCACCATCCTGGCCCCGAGACGCGCGCCGCACACCTGGCCGACCAGCATCACCAAACCCACCAGCCATACCACTTTGCCGCCAATCATAAACAGCATCAGGCCGCCGAGGTTAGAGGTAAAGTTCAGCACTTTGGCATGCGCGGTGGACTTCGCAAGGTTGTAGCCGCACAGCGTGACAAACGCCAGCGCGTAGAATGACCCGGCACCAGGGCCAAAGAAGCCATCGTAAAAGCCCACGCAGCCCCCGGTCACCAGGGCAAACGGCAAGCCGTGCAGACGACGCTGGCGATCTTCCTCGCCAATCTTCGGCATCAGCAGGAAATAGAGACCAATGGCAATCACCAGCAGCGGCAGCAGCTGGCGCAAAATATCACCCTTGACGTGCTGCACCAGCAGTGCACCGCTGATTGAACCGAGAAAAGTCAGCGCAATATTCAGCTTCTGCTGGCTGAGATCGACCGCTTTACGGCGGATGAAATAGAGGCTGGCAGAAAAAGATCCCCCCACCGACTGCAGCTTATTGGTCGCCAGCGCCTGGGCCGGTGACAGCCCCGCCGCCAGCAGCGCCGGAACGGTTAACAGCCCGCCACCGCCCGCAATAGAATCGATAAAACCCGCCAGTAACGCCACCAGAAACAGCACGCCGAGCAACCACGGCGCCACGCTAACCCATTCCATTTTAACGCCTTACAGTAAGTGTTTATCCAGCAGAGCCTGACACGACGGCGGCAACGGCGGCGGCTCGCGCTTCACCGGTGGCGTACTGCCCGGTTTTGGCGGAGCAAACCAGCTCTGCAGCTCGGCTCCGCAGCCGTCACCCGGCGGCGGCGGCGGCTGGTCCTGACACTCCAGGCTACCCGCCGGGCAGCGCAGGCGCACGTGCATATGCGCACGATGCTGGAACCACGGTCGCACCTTGCGCAGCCAGTCGCGATCGCTACCGGCATCGGCACACAGCTGCTTTTTAATCGCCGGATTGACAAAAATGCGCGTAACCTCGTTATCTTTCGCCGCCAGTTTAATCAGGCTGTCGATCTCAGGCTGCCAGTGACGCGCCACGACATTTTTGCCATCGGCAGCCACCAGATCGAGCGGCTGAGGCTTGAGCAGCATCTGCTGCGTCCAGCGCTGTTTCGGCAGCTGCAGCCAGATGTCCACGTCCAGACCGGACTGGTGGCTGGCATGACCGCTGCTGAAACGCCCACCGGCCGCCATGCCCATATCGCCGACCAGCACTTCGCCGAGGCCCAGCTGACGGGTCTGGGTGCTCAGCCGTTGGATAAAGGCGATCAGATCCGGGTGGCCATAATAGCGCCGCTGATCGGTCCGCATTACCTGATAGCCCGCTGCCTCCAGCGGTAGCGCCTGAGCGCCGATAATACAGCCGTTGGCGAAGCCGCCAATCGACTGCGGCGCACCGCTGACCGGCTGGCGAATAGTCTGCCACGGGGTGGCGGCCTGGACTGTGGCGCCGATCATCAGCAGCGCGCCCAGGGCGATTAGCGTCTTTTTCATTGCATTACCAGCGTGGGTAAGTGGTTTCAACATCGGCGTTCTGCGCGCGGTGGCGCAGCAGGTGGTCCATCAGCACAATCGCCATCATCGCTTCGGCAATGGGCACGGCGCGGATCCCCACGCAAGGATCGTGACGGCCCTTGGTGATCATCTCCACTTCTTCCCCGCTACGCGTCAGCGTCTTGCCCGGCACGGTAATACTGGAGGTCGGTTTCATCGCCAGGTTGGCAACAATGGTCTGACCGCTGCTGATCCCGCCTAAGATGCCGCCCGCGTGGTTGCTCTGGAAACCGCTGCTGCGGATTTCGTCGCGGTGCTCGCTGCCGCGCTGGCCGACGACCGCAAAGCCATCACCGATTTCAATGCCTTTCACCGCATTGATGCTCATCAGCGCGTGCGCCAGGTCAGCGTCCAGGCGGTCAAACACCGGCTCGCCGAGACCCGCCGGAACATTCTCTGCCATCACCGTGACTTTCGCCCCGATGGAGTCGCCCTCTTTTTTCAGGGCGCGCATCAGTTCGTCCAGCGCTTCCAGCTTTGACGGATCCGGGCAGAAGAACGGATTCTGTTCAACCTGGTCCCACGCTTTCAGCTCGCAGGCGACGTCACCAATCTGCGCCAGATAGCCGCGCACTTTGATGCCGTGCTTCATTTCGAGGTATTTTTTAGCAATCGCACCGGCCGCCACGCGCATCGCGGTTTCACGCGCTGAAGAGCGCCCGCCGCCGCGGTAGTCGCGGAAGCCGTACTTCTGGTCGTAGGTGTAATCCGCATGACCCGGGCGATAGAGATCTTTGATCGCGCCGTAGTCCTGCGAGCGCTGGTCGGTATTTTCGATCAGCAGTCCGATGCTGGTGCCGGTGGTGCGCCCTTCGAACACGCCCGACAGAATTTTCACCTGGTCCGGCTCGCGGCGCTGGGTAGTGTAGCGTGAAGTGCCCGGGCGGCGACGATCGAGATCGTGCTGAAGGTCAGCTTCGGTCAGCGGGATCCCCGGCGGTACGCCATCCACGATACAACCGAGGGCGATGCCGTGCGATTCGCCGAACGTTGTGACCCGAAATACTTGTCCAATGGTATTACCCGCCATACGGCTTCCTCGCTAAAATTTAAAAATCAGTCTTTATAGATTTTGAAATGATGTTGTGCGTCGATAATCTGCTGTTTGGTCAGCATAAACACGCCGTCACCGCCGTTATCAAACTCCAGCCAGGTAAACGGTACATCCGGATACTGCTCGATCATGTGCACCATGCTGTTGCCCACTTCGCAAATCAGCACGCCCTGCTCGCTGAGATAATCCGGTGCGCAGGCCAAAATACGGCGCGCCAGCTTCAGCCCATCGCGACCCGCAGCCAGGCCGAGTTCCGGCTCGTGACGGTACTCGTTCGGCAGGTCGTCCATATCGTCGGCGTCAACGTAGGGCGGGTTAGTGACGATCAAATCGTACTGCGTTTTAGGCAGTTCGCGGAACAGGTCAGCGCGGATCGGCGTGACGTGGTGGTCAAGGCCGTGCGCGCTGATATTTTGTTCAGTCACCGCCAGCGCATCCGTAGAGATATCCACCGCATCGACTTCCGCATCCGGGAAGGCGTAAGCACAGGCAATCGCGATACAGCCGCTGCCGGTACACATATCAAGAATGTGCTGCGGCTCGTCAGCGATCAGACCGGCAAAGCGATTATTGATCAACTCGCCAATCGGTGAACGCGGCACCAGCACGCGCTCATCGACGTAGAATTCATGGCCGCAGAACCAGGCTTTGTTGGTCAGGTAGGAGACCGGAATGCGCTCGTTGATACGGCGGATCACGCGCTCAACGATGCGGTGACGCTCGCTGGAAGTGAGGCGCGCCGTGCGCATATCTTCAGGAATATCCAGCGGCAGATAGAGCGTTGGCAGCACCAGCTGAACGGCTTCGTCCCAGGGATTGTCGGTGCCGTGGCCATACCAGATGTCAGCGGCAGAAAAACGGCTGACCGACCAGCGCAACATATCCTGAATAGTGTGCAGTTCATTGACTGCTTCTTCGACGAAAATTTTGTCCAAAGTGCCCTCCGCAGGCCGTTCTGTTAAACCCGGGCGTTAGTTTGCCATGAAGCTGGTGATAATTCAGCGCGCAGGGGTGAAAAAGCTGAGATTTGTTTCAGCCGCGGGCGCGGAAAAGGTAGACTGGCGACAGAAAATGACTGAAACGCCCCTTTAAAGCGGTTGCGAAACAGCAGCCAGGAAAATAGTGACCTACAGAGATGAGCAAAAAAGAGAAGCTGAGCGCGGAAGATGAGGCGCTGTTTCGCGGGTTGATGAGCGGCACGCGCAAGCTGGCGCAGGACACCATTGTTCATAAACCGCTGCGTAGAAAGATAAGTGAAGTCCCGCAGAAACGCCTGTTGTCGGAACAGATGGATAACAGCCACTATTTTTCCGACGAGTTTCAGCCACTGCTGGCCAGCGAAGGCGCGGTGCGCTATGTGCGTGCGGATGTTGACCACTACAAGCTGAAGCAGCTGCGCCGCGGTGATTTCAGCCCGGAGATTTTCCTCGATCTGCACGGTTTAACGCAGAATCAGGCTAAGCAGGAGTTGGGCGCGCTGATTGCCGCCTGTCGCCGTGAGCATATTTTTTGTGCCAGCGTGATGCACGGGCACGGTAAACACGTTCTAAAGCAGCAGACACCGCTGTGGCTGGCACAGCATCCGCACGTAATGGCATTTCATCAGGCACCCAAGCTATTTGGCGGCGATGCCGCGCTGCTGGTGCTGATTGAAGTGGAAGAGTGGTTACCACAGGATATTTGAGGAAAGTTTTGAATATTTAGTCGGGGCGGACCCTTTGTTTCGGTCCGCCCGTGGCGGGTGACGCATCGTCGAAGCGGGCCGCCC